>JAITAN010000242.1 GCA_031284105.1 Treponema sp.
CATGAACAGGATTATCCCACACGAGCAGGCGGCATTAGATCATGCTCGCGATCAGGATTATCCCGTACGAGCGGACAGAATTAGATCACGATCATGAATAGGCTTAGTTCATGGCCGTGAACAGAATTAGATCACTGATTATCGGCAGGCTTATCTCGCACGAGTGGGCAGCCCTAGATCACGCTCGTGAGCAGGATCAGCTCGTAGTTGTGATCAAGATTATCCCGTATGAGCGAATAGGCTTATTTCACGATCATGAACAGGCTTAGATCACTGATTATTGACAGGCTTATCCCGCACGAGTGGGCAGGATTAGTAGGATGGGCGTTTTCGGAGGATGGGGAAGCCGGTCATGTATGCGATGCGTTTATGACGGCCCGCACGAACCGCAAGCCGAAGAGCGGTCTCCTCTTTCATTTGGACCGGGGAGCACAGTATTGCGGTAAAGAATTGCGAGACGCGCTGTCGGCGCGGCGTCCGCAAGTCGGACAGAGTATGAGCCGGAAGGGGAACTGTTGGGACAATGCCCGTGCGGAGCGTTTTTTTTAAGACGTTAAAAGCGGCAACGGATAAGGCGGAAGGGAGACACCCGAAAGAGGAGGTGAGGGTTGCGATTCTTGAGTATATCGAACCGTATTATAATAAGCGCCGTAGACATTCGGCGCTCGGCTATGCTATACTGATAGCATTAACACATTACAATACCGCTTAACCTTCGGGATGGAACGCCGTCAATCGTCCAGAAACCTTTTCACTTCAACAAGGCGCGGAGCAAAGTAGGTATCAGTAACAGGGGATATGATGATACCTCGCTGTGGACCATCAGAAACTGCGTGTATCATAAGATTGTTGTCTATAAGGAGCGCCACATGGTTTATGGAACCGGAGCCTCCCTTTCTAGCGGAAAACACTGCAATATCGCCTGGCAGGGCATCCTTCAAAGGAATGGTTTTTGCACCCGAAGACCATACGCCCCGCGAAGAACGGGGCACGTCCATGTTCAAAGCATTATGATACACAAACCACACAAAGCCTGAACAATCAAACCCCTTCTCCGTTGAGCCACCGCTACGGTAGGGACGTCCCAGATACCTCACGGCAAACTCAACAAGCGTTTTCCTCATACTATTCATTTCTTCCGCAGCAGTTTCCGTGTTTTGAACAACGTCTTCCATCATCTGTTGAGCGCAAACGCGGTTACCAACCATCATACTCACCGCAACGACTATCACAAGCGGTATTTTAGCTTTTCTACGGGTGATGCTATCCATACGTCAATACCCGCTTACCAGTCGCTTGACAATTTCCGCCGAATGTTTAGCGGCGACAGGGAGGAATTGTTCTAATGCTACCGGAGACTCAACGCCCGCAATGTCGGAAAGGGCGCGGATAATAAGCGCCGGTGTTTTGAACAGGAAGCATGTATGCGCGATTGCCGCTCCTTCCATTTCAACAGCCTTTATAGCCGGAAACAACACGCGTACCTGCGCAATACGGGAAGGATCATGCATAAAGGTATCGCCGGATCCTATGATTCCGCGCACATGGTTAAAGGAATTTGGAAGCGTCCCCTCTTTTTTCAACGTATCTACCGCAGTCTCCGCCCGTTTAATAAGGTCTTCGGGAACAGGATAAACCGCCGGCATGTTAGGCACCTGACCGGGCGCGTAATTAAAGGCGGTAACGTCAACGTCATGATATACGAGTCCATCGGAAATAATCGCATCCCCAAAGGTCAAACAAGGGTCTATGCCGCCTGCCGAGCCGGTATTTACCACAAAATCAGGCTTGTACCGGAGTAAAAGGAGCGCACAGCCCACCGCGGCATTCACCTTGCCGATGCCGCAACGAAGCAATACTACCGGTTTTCCTTCAAGTTCGCCAGTGTAAAATTCAAAAGCATCGGATCCTTCCGGTGTTTCTACCTTCAGGTTTATCATACTGGAACGAAGCAGTTCAACCTCTTCGTCCATAGCTCCAATAATTCCAATCATACGTCCTCCTCTGACTGATACGGTAACTTACTGCGGTACGTTGCTCATATTAAAGAATAATGATCGCTTACGTTTTTCCGCCATTCGGCGCGGTTATCTTTATTTTCCCATTCAAAAATTTTAAGGATTTTGAACGCCGGCTTGTCATGGCTCCCGCCGAAATGGACGATGCCGAAACGTCCGCCACCGATATACGCGATGGTATCGCCTTTTTCAATATGTTCTGTTTCTATTAGCCGACGTAGGATGCAGTCAAAGTGAGCCGGAGCGCCGCTTGTCTTGTCGTCAACGGCTGTCGCAATATCGCGGATGGGTTTTCCGCAGCACGAACAACTCGGTATGGGAAGCGGATCAGTAGACAGGAGCGGAGGATTCCACCGGAAACGTTCGTATATATGGCTCTCCGTGCTTGTTTTTCGCTCAACACGAACATATTCACCGTTTCTTGGGGAGCTACCGGTTTGCCGCCGTTCCGAACGCTCGTCTTGCCATTCAGTATTATGCTCTCGCCTATTGTAACCACCGCGTCTTTTCATGTCTCCTCCTCAAAAGCAGAAAGTATATGAGTAACTTTTCTGGAACCAATAAACACCACATCAAAACGGATAGAAAACCCATCAAATTCCGAGTGGTTAGCAAGAAAATCTTTTGCCGTCTCTATGATGCGGACTTGTTTTTTCTTATCCACGCTGTTCTGTAAATCTTCCACACCGAAAGATGTCCACGATTTTACCTCAACAAAGACAACAATCTCTCCATCAAGAGCAATCAGATCAATTTCTCCATAAAGGGAATGAACATTACGAGCTATGATTTTCAAACCCGCCTGTTCCAGAACAAGCATCGCACGCGCTTCGCCTTGTCTGCCCGCTTTTGATCTGTTCATTGCGCCTTAATTAGGAGTCGTAGTCCCGGCAGGAGCAGCTTGTTTCTTAACCAGCCGCTCTTTGATTTTGGCGCTTTTACCGATCTTTGTGCGGATGTAGTAGAGTTTCGCCCTCCGTACTTTGCCATGGCGAGTCACTTCCACCTTGACGACACGCGGTGAATGAAGCGGAAATATCCGTTCCACACCGACACCGTAGGAGTTTTTCCTCACAATGAAGGTTTTACTCACACCCGCGTTCTTCATAGCAATAACCAGCCCTTCGTATACCTGAATACGTTCGGTCCTGCCTTCAATAATCTTAAAATGAACCTTAACCGTATCGCCAACGTTAAATACATCAACTTCTTTTTTCATCTGAGATTCTTCAATAGCTCTGATTTCGTTCATTGTCTCCCCCTTATATGTCTGTTATAGTCTCTGCTATAGCGTCTATAATTTTACACGTCTCCGCATCAAACAGATGTTCTTCTAACCCTTTTCTGATTAGATCAGGTCTGAAAGACAGGGTTTTTTCAACCCGTTTCCGTAAGCGAAACCGCCGTATATTTTCATGGTGTCCCGATAGCAATATATCGGGTACCGTGAGTGTACCATACTTTTCAGGTCTTGTCCACTGGGGATATTCCAAGAGTCCATTCCCAAAACTCTCTTCTTCAAGCGACAACGGACTAATAACCCGTTCGATGAGCCGGTATGTTGCATCTATGACCGCAAGCGCCGCAACTTCGCCTGAAGACAGTACGTAGTCCCCTACGGAAACTTCTTCATCCACATAGGCGTCTATGATCCGCTGATCAATCCCTTCGTAACGCCCGCACAACAGCACCAGTTCCTCCTGCTCCGTAGCAAACTCTTTTGCAAGGGCTTGCGTGAAACTTTTACCCGAAGGCGTTAAGTAAATCACTTTTTTTTTCGGCGGACATCGTGTGTCTACCGGACATGCGCTGTCCGCTGCTTCCGTGCCGCCCATTTTGCCGGACAACCGCCGCGTTTCAAAGCGGTTTCTCACGCCCACGGACTCAAGCGCACACCCCAAGGGTTCAGGAAGCATCAACATTCCCGCTCCACCTCCGTAGGGTGCATCATCGCAGGTTTTGTGTTTATCAAAGGCAAAATTCCGAATATTTACCGCCTGATACGCCACAAATCCCCGTTCTATTGCCTTTGCCATGATAGAGCTTTGCATAAATGCATCGACAATATCAGGAAACAGAGAAAGCACCGTATACTTCACTCTAAAATCCACGTATTCAGCAATTCCGCTTTGTTACCTTCAATGTCAACAACACCAAAAAACTCGTTTCTGAAAGGCACAAACCGCTTTCTTCCATTTAAGAGTCCGATCTCAACAAGACTGCCGCCGCCACCTTCCACTACATCAAGGATATCGCCTATTTTTTCACCGGCGCAAAACACTTCAACAAAACGCAAATCTTCAACATAGAATTCGCCTTCTTTAAGCGGAATGGCTTCTCCGCGTGAAAGGATACATTCCGCACCGGACAACAAACTCGCTTCTTCCGGCGTATCAACACCCGCAAACTTCACGGCAAGACTATTGGAAAGTATCGTTATTTCCTCAATCTCATAAGACTTTTCTTTATTTTCTTTACGAAGAACAACTTTTTTGAGTTGCTCCAAGTGTCTGTATTCCCCGGACAGAGAGCGCACCTTTACAAAACCTCTGATCCCAAACGGAGCGCCGACCAGTCCCGCCACAAAACGTTCGGTCAGTCGAGTATCTCCAGAACGGTATGTTTACCGGTTCTTGCGGTAGAAGCTTGCAATACCGTCCGTATGGACTTTGCAATTCTGCCGCGCTTACCTATTATTTTACCAAGGTCTTCCGGTGCCACTCTCAATTCCAGGATAGTAGATTTTTCATCTTCTACAATGGCAACTTCTACCTGCGAAGGATCGTCTACTAAAGATTTTGCAATATATTCCACTAAATCTTTTTCCACTCTTATGCCTTTGCAGTCCGCACCTTTCTGTTCAGCAATTTACGCGCGGTATCGCTAATAGTCGCGCCTTTCTGTAACCATTCGTTTACTTTATCCGTATTAAGAACCAACTGCCGCTCTTCAGCTTCCACCGGATGGTAGTAACCGAGCTCTTCGATTGTCTTTCCATCGCGGGGTGCACGGCTGTCCATAACCACAATACGATAACACGGACGTTTCTTTGCGCCCATCTTCTTGAGTCTTATTCTAGCACTCATAAATCCTCCTGAAAATACATAAATTTATCATATAAAGCTGCACCGTTTTAGTCAAGAGGGTGTAGTACCGCATTAAAAGTAATCGAAATGAAAAAGCACACGAATAGTAAAGCGATCTAAAAGCATGTTTTTACTTGCCTTTCGATTTTTTTAGCGATATGTTATAAATATGGGTAAAATTAAAACGGCTTTGGAAATAGCGCTGGAACGTACCGAGTCCATAAAGAGCGATAAAGCTACTATTGAACAATTTGAAGCAAAGCAGACGGGAAAACGCTTTGCAAGTTCCTTCTTGGAAAGCCCTGAAGAGAACGCGAAGCTGCTTGAAGATGCTATAAAAAAGGCTTCAAAGGAACTAAAAACAAGTCTCAAAGAAGGCATGTTTGAAGTACTTTTGTCCCGTATAAGCCTTCCAGCTACAAAAGAAGACGAAAAACACCTGATCGCCGTAGGGAAAGGTTTGCACATCCTTATAAAGGATAACCATTTCCATGTCATGTATCGTCAATTGCTGGATATACTGTCCCACTACCTTGAAGAAACCGCCCAGTATGACGAAGTCATCAAACGGCAGTACGAGCCGAGACTTCGGCAAAAGGAAGCCGAACTATCCAAACGTTATGGACAACCGGTAAAACTTGATCCCTTTCAGGACCCGGAGTTCGCCTCTTTTTACAAGCAAAACATGGAATCGCTCAAGGTAAACTACCAGGCATCTGTGGATCAGGTACGCCGGAAAGCTATGGAAACGTTTGAAAACGCTAATGATTAACTCTAATTTATCTCATGAACTCGATTACATCAGCGGGTATACATCACGTTGGGGCTGATTGAGGGGTCTCGCGGTTACTCTTGTCTGCTTTTATTTGCTTTTACGAAAGGCGCGAAATAGTAATAAGCCGCTGGACCGGCGGCTTGGAACCTTATTAGTTTTTTCGCCTCACTTGGCCTAGTTCTCTTGTTTTACGCAACAGCCCACCACCTTGAGCACGTCGCGTAATTCGGGGTCATACTTATAGTAATTGTCTTCCAATTCTTGAAGAGATAACCCTACGAGTTCGTGGCTCATGTAGTGTATCCACGTGTCTTCATCGGTTACGGATAATTCATGTTTACGGCACCAAAAGTCGGGCTGTATCGGCAGTTGCTCCGGTTTGTCGTAGAAGTATTTGTAGTCATGTACCGCTACTTTCAGATCGCTGCGCGGAATGCCTTTCTCAAGGATGATCTCGGCAAGAAAATTCACTGTGCGCCCCGAATCAAAAATATCGTCAATCAAAAGGACTTTGTCTCCGATACGGAGGTGCGCCGGATCGTACGTCCAGCCTTCCACCTTTATGTTCTCAGACGCGCGGACATCGGTGTAGGAACGGGCGACAACCGCCGCATAGTACACGGGTCTGCGGGTTTTCTGAACCACCTTGAAATATTCGCTTATCACGTTCCCCATGTAGGCGCCTCCCCGCAGGGAGACATAGATAACATCGGGGGTGAACCCTTCATTGTAGATATGGTGCGCTAGTTTAAGGGCGTTGTTCCGCACTTCATCATAAGGCAGGAACTCTTTGTACATATAAGACCTCTTTTGTTAAGATTTATCGGTATCTTGCCGATTATAAAAAATATCGGCGGTAAGACGGTGCGGACAAGGGATTCACGCGGAGATAATCACCCGGCGTTCCCGGACATCCAGACGCACCGTCTTTTTTATATTTTTATATATAACGTTATACCACAATACGGAAGGATTTTGCAACACGTGAATTACCGTTTTTCCTATTGCTATAATCACGATAATAATAGATAATACCCTATGTTTCAGCCGTTAAAAACAGGAACGCTTGCCGTGGCGGCGTTCCTCCTTGCGGGCGCCCTGTATACACAGCAGGCGCTTTTTGCACAGGATGGTCCCGATACACGTCGGCAAACCGTGGATCTGCAAACTGGCGATTTGCAAGCCGATGGCTTGACCGACCGGTTTACCATAAAGATTGCCGTTATAGGTCCGGGTGATGAGTTGTACTTCTGGTGGGGACACCTTGCCCTCATCATAGAAGATCAGGTAACAGGTTCCAAAACATTTTACGATTGGGGTGTTTTCTCCTTTAATACCGATGATTTTTTCAAGAATTTCGCTGTCGGTAGGCTTATCTATATGTGCGCGGCGTCTCCCGCCAACCGCAGTATAGAACGGTATATACAAACCAACCGCGCTATACTGGTGTATACGCTCAACCTCCCTCGTGAAACAAAGGAAGAGATACGGCGGTTTGCGGAAAACAACGTCCGCCCCGAAAACCGCGACTATCTCTATCATCACTTCAAAGATAACTGCGCCACCCGTATTCGGGATATTATTGATATGGCAGTGGACGGGCAATTCAAGGCGGCGTTTGGCGATGCGCCCGGTCGGTATACGCTGCGCGGGCATGTCGGACGGCACACATGGTTCTCGCCGTTTTTCGACTGGTTCCTCAATGTTCTCATGGGACAGGACATTGACGTACCTCTTACCGTATGGCAGGAAATGTTTCTGCCCACCGAAATCGGAAACCGTATCGCCGATTTTACCTATATTGACGGTAACGGCTCTCCGCAGAAACTGGTTGCCTCCATTGAGACGCTTAACAAAGCCGTCAATCGCCCGCCCGTGCTGGACAAACCGCGCAGACAGTGGATTCAAGAACTTGCATTGGGTGTTTTTATCGCTCTTTTACTCATTTTCTTTGATATGCTGCAAAAAACCAAACCCCGTTTAGGGCACTGTTTATGGGGATTGAGTCAAAGCGTCTTGGGGCTGTTTTTCGGCATCGTAGGATCGATCCTCTTTTTCTTAACGTTTTTTACCGATCACGATTATACCCATCATAATGCAAATATCATCTATATCAATCCGCTGTGGTTTATAGCGGCTGCCGCCGGCATCACTTACGTTTGTACCAAAATCGAGAAAACCCGCTATATATCACGGCAGATTCTCGCCGCCTTTTGGACGTACGTGTTTCTCGGCGGCGTCCTCACCATAGTCATAAAGCTGTTTCCCGGATTTTACCAGCAGAATCAGGTTACGCAAGCCCTGGTTCTGCCGTTTGCGTTTGCGTTGAGTTTTGCGGGCAATCGGATCAAGCGGGCGTATATGCTTCGGCGGTGATACGTTCTTATGCCTGTCGAAGCGGTTTCTAAATGCGTTCCGGGCATTCGCCGCTTCAGGGTTCCATTCGCCTCCTATGGCTATTGTCAAGGGGCAAGCGCCTCCCATACCATGCGATCTAACTTGTAATACCTGAGTTTTTTGATTAGCTCCACCTTTGACATATCTTTATAGAATTCCCGCATGGTAACCGGTACCCACAGCAGGGTAATTATCCGTCGCGCTATCGCCGCCGTACTCTTGCTCATCCGATCCGTTAACTTCCGGTATTTCCCCTGTAACCGTTCCCGCTCCTCACCAACGCTCATGCCATTGCAGCATGATACTCCGTAACGTCCGGTTCCCCCGGGCAAGATATTCCCATATCGGTTCGTCTCCCCCGAACGGCCCACTCGGGAAACCAGCCCCACGTCACCGGCCGGCTCCGATGCCTTGCTAAACCGCTTCTCATCCCCTACGTATGCCGGAAACGCCGCCGCTAACACCGTGCCTACCCTGGGCATGATATACGGCATCGGTTCACTTCCCCGTACACCCCACGTTCCCCTCGGTGGTTTCCAACTCCTTCTCTATAACTCCGGCTATTAGGATAGGCGCCTCCCGCGTCAATGCCTTCCGCTCCCTCCCCGCCGCCCCGGCCATGCCGCTCTTGTTCAACCCCGTAAAGCCCGGCTGTACATAGACGGTATGCGGCCGGTTTATCAGGCGGGCACGCATGGCGGTAAGAAACTGCTTCATGGAGACCAGCTCCATCGGTTCTTCTTCTTGTTCCGCTGCGGCTTGCCCGGATTGAGGATGTAGACCGTGCGGCCCACCGTCTCCCGCAGATACCGGCCGAGCAGAAACGCGACGGAACAGGCTTCCCTGCCCACCACATCATCCTTGCGCAATAGGGATGCCGGCCGTTCCCCGCCCTTCCCGTCGGTCTTTACCCCCGACGTGCCGTTCCGACCCTTCTCCCTCGCCGAGTATACGGACTTCAACGGTCCGTTTGGCCAAGTCCAATTCGACAAAACGCTTCCGACTGTGTTCCATCATCCACCTCCGGAAATAAAACAGGGGATGGGAGACCTACACCTCAACGAGGGGTATGCCGGTCTCCTATTCGCGGCGTTGCCGCCGCGGCAACGTTCCGCATCCGTTTGTCCGGCGGCCGGTTCAAGATTATTCTAGGTTACGAGGTCCGCCCTTACGAGCCGTAGCCTCTCGCCGAATGACAACCGGCCCGGCCCCCTAATCCCGCCGGAATAAGGATGCCCTTCATTCAATAATCATAAAGTCTAGGTCATTCCGCGCCCCAGCGTAGCTGGGGGACACTCCATTCCCACGTCAGTCTCCACCCACATTTTTGCAGCCATGGTCTTTGCTTCGCAAAGCCCTTATTCGGGCTGCAAAAATGTCATATACAACCGGTCTGTGAGAACGTGTTAATGCTATCGGTATGGCATAGCCGAGCGCCGAATGTCTACGCCGCTTATTATAATACAGTTCTATATACTCACATACCTCTACCCTCTCCTCCTCTTTCGGGTGTCTCCCTTCCGCCTTATCCGCTTCCGCTTTTAACGTCTTAAAAAAACGCTCCGCACAGGCATTGTCCCAACAGTTCCCCTTCCGGCTCATACTCCGTCCGACCAGCGGACACCACACCGACGGCGCGCCTCGAAATTCTTTACCGCAATACCGTACTCCCCCGGTCCGAATGAAAGAGGAGACCGCTCTTCGGTCGGTCTTCAGATACGTTATGTCGGACACCCGCTTCTCTCCCGGTCCACTCGCGCTAAACTCTCGGTTCAACAGGTTCTCCGCCGCGGGCGGTGAATGTCCTGAGTCCGTCGTGTCCACCCCCGCTTCTTCTTTCGAGCCTTCAATCCCCGCTCCCTCATCGGCCGTTCCACCCATTTTCGGCTTACCCCCACTCGAAACTCCTGAAGCAAGGTACGCCATACCCGTAGACTCCCGTAACGCCCCCGGTGCGCTTCACGTATCCGGCCGATGAGCCTCACGAGCGCCATGTCCGTCCGCTCGTGTCCGCTAGGGAAGCGCTGATTAATTGCGGGGGAACGGTTTTGGGGGTGGTTTATCGGACAAAAAAATGATATACGCCCCTATAACAGGCCTTCTTACCCCCTATAACAGGCCTTCTTACCCTCCCGCTCCGTCCTTTTTCCCGCTTCCCGGGAAAAAGGACGGACTACCCC
>JAITAN010000050.1 GCA_031284105.1 Treponema sp.
GAACCGCCTCATGTATGAAGACTTATCGGCCGCTGAAAAGGTTTGTCGATCAGCATGGAACCTGTTATTGAAAGCCTGTCTCAAATTCTGTATAATCAGAAACGCTTGAGGCTGTTCCAAAACTGAAGTTCTGAAACAGCCTCGCTTTTAAGTCATTTAGGAATTCCGGCATACGCGAAATATGGCGCGAGAGTATGGTTGTTAGGAGGCGTATCAATGATACGGCAGGCGGTTATTATGGCGGGCGGGCTTGGTTCTCGTCTGAAAGAAAGAACGGTTTCAATGCCGAAGGGTTTTATCGAAATTGGCGGCGTTCCGATTATCAAGCAGTCCATCAAAAAGTTGATTTCCACCGGTGTCGAGGAAATCATTATCGGAACCGGACATTGTGCGGATTGGTTTGAGCGGCTTGAGGGAAACATCCGCCTTGTCCACAACGCCCGTTATGCGGAAACGGGCAGTATGGGAACGCTCGCCTGCTGCGCTCCATTCGTGAAGGGTGATTTTCTGTTGCTTGAGTCTGATTTGATTTATGATGCCGCGGGACTCCGCGTTCTTGTAAACGAGCGGCACAAAAATGCGGCGCTGGCGTCCGGTCCGACGAATTCGGGCGATGAGGTGTACCTTGAAGCGGACGCGGATGGATTCTTGCTTCGCCAGTCTAAAAACCGCGCCGATATTTGCGCTCTTGCCGGTGAATTGGTGGGCATTTCGCGGTTGACGCCCGCGGCGCTCGAAGCGATGGTTTCCTACTTGGACGCCCATTCGGCGGATATGCCCAACATGGAATACGAAGCCGCGCTTGCCGCCGTTTCGTTGCGTACGGAAAACCGGATGCCCGTCTTTGTGCGGAAAATTGAGCGTTACTTGTGGCGTGAGATAGACTGTGAAGCCCATCTTGTTGCGGCGCAGGAGTCCGTGTACCCGTACATACAGGAGGCGGAAAGCCTTTTGTCGGTTAGGCGGGAAACGCTTTTGAATCCCGGTCCGGCGACTACCGCCGATAGTGTAAAGTATGCGCAGGTTTGCGCGGATATATGTCCGCGGGAGGCGGAATTCGGCGACGTGATGGACTGGATATCGACGGAGTTGTCGCTCTTTGCGGGAAAGGGCCGCATTGAGACCGCGCTGTTCGGCGGGTCCGGAACCGCCGCCGATGAAGTGATGATATCTTCGTGCATACCGGAGAATGGGAAACTTCTGATAATCGACAACGGCTCGTACGGTGAACGGTTCGCCAAAATCGCTTCCGCGTACGGCCTCAATTTTGACGTGTACAAAAGTTCAAGCTTCCTGCCGCTTGATGTTGACCGTGTAAAACAAACGGCGCTCGACGGAATGTACACCCATTTTGCCATCGTCTATCATGAGACCACAACGGGACTCTTGAATCCCGCGCCGGAGCTCTGCCGCTTCTGCCATGAACACGGCATTACTACGATTGTCGATGCGGTGAGCGCCTTTGCCGCCATCCCCATCGATATGGATAGGGACGGCTTTGATTTTATGGCGTCAACGTCAAACAAGAACATACAGGGAATGGCGGGCGTCGCCTTCGTATTCTGCCGAAAGGATGCGCTCGAAAAACTCAAGACGTATCCCATGAGGAATTATTACCTCAACCTGTGGGATCAGTACGCCTATTTCAAGAAAGCGCGCCAAATGCGTTTCACGCCGCCCGTTCAAACGCTCTATGCCTTGCGGCAGGCGATAATTGAAGCGAAGCTGGAAACAATAGCGGGACGTTATGCGCGGTACAGCGCCTGCTGGGAAATCCTCGTTCACACGATAAAACGCCTCAATCTTAACATGCTTGTTCCGGAAGAAGCGCAGTCAAGGCTGATAACGGCGATCATTGAACCGGACAGCCCCAAATACCGGTTTGACGATCTGCACGACCGTGCGCGGGATGCCGGCTTTACGATCTATCCCGGAAAACTTTCGGCCGCCGCAACCTTCCGTATAGCGAACATCGGGGATATACGTCCGGAAGAGATGAGCGGTTTCACCCTGTTGCTGGAACGGTATATCAGAACGCTTTGAGGAAGGCCTAATCTGGAATACGCCGGCTTCCGGTCGGGCGCGGTCAATAGAACGGCTATTGCATGTAATAAACAGATTTAAAAGGGCATGTTGATATGGACAAGCAGCCGGTTGCCGTCCATGTTGCCAAATTGCGCTTGTATTTATGGCGCAGCCCTTTGTGGTTTACCGGTGCGCGGGGCATGTGTTCCCCCGCATATACAAGATTCCAAAGGGAAATCTTCACACAACCGCAGGGCTTGCCGTGTGTATTCCAATAATAAGCAATAACAAACCCCGCGGCCCTGCGGCGGGGGAGTTTATTTGAGCGATCCGGTACGGTGTGGTGATGAAATTGACGAAAAAGCAAAAGGCATTGATCGCAATAATGTGCTGCGTTCTGTTTTGGGGCTTTTCCTTTATCTCAATAAAGGTTGCGATAGCGGTGTATCCGCCGATGACGCTGGGGTTTCTCCGGTTTGCGTTTGCGGCTCTTTTCTTTGTTTTACTGCTTCCCGTGCGGTATGTCCGGCGGAAGCTGTTGCCGCGTGTTGCGGGCGGTACGACGCCCGGTTCAGGGATTAAAGAAAGGGAAGAAAGAATCGAAGCGCGTGATCTTCCCTATCTGATAGGCGGAGGGCTTGCCGGCGATACGCTATATTTCTTTTTTGAGAACAACGGAGTGGCGCTGATAACCGCATCGGAAGCGTCTCTGATTGTGGGGGCCATTCCGGTGCTTGCCATGACTGCAGAATGGGTTGAACGGAAACTGCGGCGTGTGCGTGAAACGCAGGAAGGAATCGAGCCGTCAGACGCGGCGCCGGCGCTTTGGCGCCGGATCGGCACGCTGCTATCCGTTGCCGGCGTATGGTGTATTGTCGGCGCATCTTTGGCGATTTCCGGCAATGGGTACGGTTATGTCTTTATGGCGGGAGCGGCCGTAACATGGGTGGCGTACTGCTTTCTTACCCGGCCGCTTTTCAAGCGGCATAGCCAGTTTTTCATCGTCTTCCGGCAGACGATCTTCGGCTTCCTCGGTTTCGTTCCCTTTGCCATATATGAAATCCCCCGATGGGGAACGCCGGACGCCGCGGTGATCGGACACATTGTGTTTTTAGGGCTTTGCTGTTCCGCTCTCGGATATTGGCTGTACAACTACGCGCTGGAAATCCTTGACGTCGCGGTTTCGTCCGTGTTCATCAACCTCATTCCCGTTGTTACCGTGGCGGCCGGTTACTGTATCCTGGGCGAGCGGCTTACCCTGCTCCAATGGGCGGGCGCGGGTCTGGTGATCGCGGGCGTTTACCTTGCTATGCGGAACAAAGGGTAAGCCGTACGCGCCCGCAGTACCGCATCGCTTCATATTCATCCGTACACGTCTCAGACGCCTTCACCCGTGCTGCTCAGGCAGCTTCACTCGTGCGGCTCAAAGACCTTCACCCATGCTGATTAGACAGCTTCACTCGTGCGTCTCAAAGACCTTCACTCGTGCTGATTAGACAGCTTCACCCGTGCGGCTCAGGCAGCTTCACCCGTGCGGCTCGAACACCTCCACACTATTCGTTGCGAACAGGCGTATGCCTTCCCCACAAAGATAGGCAATGCCCTTGACTTCTTGATCGTATTTCCGTAGGAAATACGCGTATTTCCGTAGGAAATACGATCCGGCTCTATGGTGAGCGCGAGAAGCATATCAAGACTCCGCGTTTCATGTAACGGCCTCGTATCGTCTGTAATCGATCGCGGCGCAGGGCGTTTCAAGCGTTCTTGGGGGAAATCAATGAAACGTTTCCAATCTGTATATCATGCACGCCGTCTTGCGTACCCGTTTGAGAAGCATGGCATCATCTTTACAATCTGAATAGCCGCGCTATCCCGCCCTGAATAG
>JAITAN010000053.1 GCA_031284105.1 Treponema sp.
CGCGAGCCGCGTTCTCCAACCCGCGAGTCATATTTGCCTAAATCCGAGTTGGACTTGCCTAAATCCGATCTGGACTTGCCTAAATCCGCAACCGCTTTGTCAACTCGCCAGTCATATTCGCCAGCCCGCGAGTCGCGTTCTCCAGCCCGCGAGTCGGATTTGCCGACCCGCGAGTCGCGTTCTCCGACCCGCAAGCCGCGTTCTCCAACCCGCGAGCCGGATTTGCCTAAATCAGAGTCGGATTTGCCAGCCCGCGAGCCGCGTTTGCCTAAATCCGATCTGGATTTGCCTAAATCCGAGTCGGATTTGCCAGCCCGCGAGCCGCGTTCTCCAACCCGCGAGTCATATTTGCCTAAATCCGAGTTGGACTTGCCTAAATCCGATCTGGACTTGCCTAAATCCGCAACCGCTTTGTCAACTCGCAAGTCATATTCGCCAGCCCGCGAGTCGCGTTCTCCAGCCCGCGAGTCGGATTTGCCGACCCGCGAGCCGCGTTCTCCGACCCGCGAGCCGCGTTCTCCAACCCGTGAGTCGGATTTGCCTAAATCCGATCTGGACTTGCCTAAATCCGAGTCGGATTTGCCAACCCGCGAGCCGCGTTCTCAAGCCCGCAAGTCATATTCTCCAGCCCGCAAGTCATATTCTCCGACCCGCGAGCCGCGTTCTCCGACCCGCGAGCCGCGTTCTCCAGCCCGCGAGTCGGATTTGCCTAAATCCGATCTGGATTTGCCTAAATCCGCAGCGGACGTGCCTAAATCAGCAACCGCTTTGCCAACCCGCGAGCCGCGTTCTCCAGCCCGCAAGTCATATTCTCCAACCCGCAAGCCGTGTTCTCCAACCCGCAAGCCGTGTTCTCCAACCCGCAAGCCGGATTTGCCTAAATCCGATCTGGACTTGCCTAAATCCGAGTCGGATTTGCCAACCCGCGAGCCGCGTTCTCAAGCCCGCGAGTCGGATTTGCCTAAATCCGATCTGGATTTGCCAACCCGCGAGCCGCGTTCTCCAACCCGCGAGTCATATTTGCCTAAATCCGATCTGGATTTGCCAACCCGCGAGTCGGATTTGCCTAAATCCGCAACCGCTTTGCCAACCCGCGAGTCATATTCTCCAACCCGCAAGCCGTGTTCTCCAACCCGCGAGCCGGATTTGCCTAAATCCGAGCCTGATTTGCCTAAATCCGATCTGGACTTGCCTAAATCCGAGTCGGATTTGCCTAAATCCGATCTGGACTTGCCTAAATCCGCAGCGGACGTGCCTAAATCAGCAACCGCTTTGCCGACCCGCGAGCCGCGTTCTCCAGCCCGCGAGTCGGATTTGCCTAAATCCGAGCTGGATTTGCCTAAATCCGCAGCGGACGTGCCTAAATCCGCAGCCGCTTTGTCAACCCGCAAGTCGGATTTGCCAACCCGCGAGCCGCGTTCTCCAGCCCGCGAGCCGGATTTGCCTAAATCCGCAGCCGCTTTGTCAAGCGCGCGGGCCGCGGCCGTATGTATTCAAGATGCTTCACCGGTTCCTTATACAATGCCGCTTTCCCGTTCCTATCCGCACCCTTCCGTTTGTTTATCCGATACTCCGCCTTCGACATCGGGAGAGCCTTCCCCGATGCGTACCTATCGTTGATTTGTTCTTCCGCTCCCCCATCCGCCAATCGGTATGGTTTGTATCCCTTTGCGCGGCCGTCCGCGTTTCCCTTGAAAATACTAGCGGCGGCGTATTTGCTCTTCAAGTTTTTCCACGGTACAAGATGTTCCATAATATCCAAACATACTTCACGCCGGCGTATCTGTTTACACGTTCCGTATTCTATATCCGTACGTGTTTGTTACTTTTCCTTGCTTGCTATTCTACTCCTTCCTTTCCGGTTTTATCAGCGCTTCCCTTGGTCGGATTAGGATGTTGATCTAGGCAGGATCAGGGATCTGATCTATGCCGGATCACGCGTCTGATCTAGGGCGGATCAGTCCTCTACCTATGCGGTGAAGACGGATGCGGTATGAACCTCCCCCGATTGAAAGGAGAAGAAGGTAAGCCTATGATCAAAGAAGGGAGTACCATGGGAGAAAGAAGCGTTTTTACCGGAGCGTGTACGGAACGGGCCGTGGAACCGGTACCGCGCACAAACCGGAAGCGGGCGCGCCCAAGACCTCGGCATTACCGGAATATGCCGGCACGATGGACGCGGGAGATGAAGATGGGTGAAACGGAACCTATGAACGCCTTCACCGGCAAGGGAAATACGCGGGATGAAGAGACGGCTCGATTATGGAAAGAAATTGCCGTCTTCACGGTTGGGAGCGCCGCGAGCATGAAGAAAGAAGAGCGGGGTGAACACGACGGGCTCAAGTCATTCACCGCCCGCGGCCGAGAACCTGTTGAACCATTGAAAAGCGCACCCTCTGTTTAGTTAATGAGCCGCCGCGCAATGACGGGTATGATCGGCTTACTCCGGTGGATATGTGCATAATAATTTACATCAATTCGATAATAATTTATATGTTCTTTCCCCAAAAGCAGCTTTATGCTGAATGTACAAATTAATACCTTATTATGGAGGAAAGAATGAAAAAGACAGTAGTATTTGCGGCGCTCCTTATTGGAGCGCTTGCGGCGGTATCTCCGGTATTCGCCACAGGAAAGACCGATAGTCCGTCCTCATCGGCGGCCGGACCGGTAACCCTGAAATGGGCCATGTGGGACGCGGATCTCACGGTGTATTACAAACCCCTAGTTGCCGCATGGGAGGCGGCTCATCCGAATATCAAGATTGAACTTGTAGACCTCGGAAGCGCCGACTTTATGACGGTATTAGGGACGCAGCTCTCAGGCGGAGCGGATCTGGATGTAGTGATGGTGAAGGATATTCCCGGTTATGCGAATTTGGTAAAACAGAACCGGCTTGAAGGACTCAACAGCTATATCAAATCCGCAAAGATAGATACCGCTCTGTACGGGGGTACAACCGAGCAGATCACGGTGAACGGGGAAGTTTACGCGCTTCCGTTCCGCAGTGATTTTTGGGTTGTCTTCTATAACAAAGACCTTTTCGATGCCGCAGGGGTTCCCTATCCGTCCAACGATATGACGCTGGAACAATACGACGCCTTGGCGCGCAGGCTGGTACGGGGAAGCGGGGCCGGTAAGACGTACGGCGCCCACTACCACACATGGCGCAGCGCCGTAACGCTTTTCGGCATTCTCGACGGGCGGCATACCATTGTTGACGGTACCTATGACTTCCTCGCGCCCCATTATGATCGGGTGCTGGCGGAGCAGAAGGACGGAGTGGTCATGGACTTTACCACCATCAAAACGTCCGGCGCCCACTATTCAGGCGTGTTCTTTAATAACCAAGCCGCTATGGTGAATATGGGGACGTGGTTCCTCGCCACCCAGATCGACAAAGTGAAATCCGGGGAATCTATGGCAAAGAACTGGGGTCTCGTCAAATATCCTCATCCTGCCGGCGTTCCTGCGGGAACCACCTTGGGAACCATTACATCGGTCGGGGTAAACAAAAATTCCAAGAACAAGGCGGCTGCGCTTGATTTTGTGCAGTTTATATGCGGCCCCGAAGGCGCGGCAATTCTGGCCAATACCGGTACCATTCCCGCGATTATGAGCGATCAAGTCATCAACTCCCTTGTCTCTATGTCCGGCTTTCCTCAAGATGCGGCGAGCAAGGAAGCTCTCAAGGTATACAAAACGTACCTTGAGATGCCTCTTCATGAGAAGAGCGCCGATATCGAACTGGTGCTGAACGAAAACCATGACGCCATCATGGGCGGAACCATCACGGTAGAGGAAGGCATTCGAGATATGAACACCCGAGTCGCAAGGATTCTGGGAAAATAAGTACCCGTACGGCGGCGCGGGCCGGAACAAGAGCGTTCATTCAAATCCTTTTTAGATTGAACGCATCCCCGGCCATTGCCGCCGTCTTTTTGAGACATTGGGAAATGCCGGTGTTTTCTCCGCAGAAGAAATGCCGTCCCTGAACAGAACCAAGGAGAAATAGTATGAAGAAAACTATAAAAAGACAAACACGGGACGCGTTTGTTGCTTACAGTTTTATCGCGCCGAATTTTATTGGTTTTGCGGTTTTCACGCTTATACCCTTGCTATTCGCCTTGTGCCTCTCGTTTCTGAACTGGGATGGAGCAAACCCCATTCAAGCAGCCGGGTTGGGTAATTTTATCCGGCTCTTTACGGATCCGATTTTTTGGCGGGCAATGTGGAATACCATTCTTTACACCGTTGGGGTAGTTCCTCTTACCTTAATCTGCGCTCTGTTCCTTGCGATTCTTTTGAATCAGAAACTAAAAGGCAGGAATTTCTTTCGTACCGTTTCTTTCTTTCCCTATGTGGCGTCTCTCGTTGCGGTAGCGGCGGTATGGAATTTTATTTTCAGCCCTACGTTTGGACCGGTGAACAATCTTCTTTCACGCTTGTTTAATATTCCGGTGGAACGCCTTCCCCGGTGGGCAGCCGACCGGCATTGGGCTATCCCCACCGTAATATTTTTCACAGTCTGGAAAAATATGGGCTATTACATGGTTATCTATCTGGCCGCGCTTCAGGGGGTGAACGTGGAACTCTATGAGGCCGCGAATCTTGACGGCACGAATGCGTGGCAGCGTTTTATTCACGTTACGCTTCCCCAAATTGCGCCCACTACGTTTTTTATTCTGATGATGCTCATCATCAGTTCGTTTAAGGTCTACGATATCTTTGTCAATATCTTTGCCGGCGCGGATAACCAGCTTACCAACACTACCAGAGTGTTGGTGTACCAAATATACAACACCGCGTTCCGTTCGTTAGAATATGGATACGCCAGCGCTATGGCGATGATCCTCTTTATTATGGTAGCGGGAATAACGCTCATCCAGTTCCGGCTGGAAAGAAAGCTAGGGTAATGGAGATCACCGTATGCAGACCAAAAAAATCGCCCTTACCGGCATAACGTATATTGCGCTTATTATTCTTGCCTTTACTATGATTCTCCCGTTTGGATGGATGCTTTCGGCTTCCCTCAAACTTAACAAGGATGTATTTACCTTTCCTATCCGGTGGATTCCTGAAAACCCCAGATGGCAAAATTACTCCGATATATGGACCAAAATCCCTCTTTTGAAGTTTATCCTTAATACCGTAAAACTGTCGGTTATCGTTACCATGCTTCAGTTGTTAACTTCCAGCTTCGCGGCGTATGCATTTGCAAAGCTTCGTTTCCCCGGTCGGCAGCCCTTGTTTCTGGGCTATATTGCTACCATTGCCGTCCCGTGGCAGGCGTATATGGTACCCCAGTTCATCTTGATGAGGAGCATGGGGCTTAACAACACCCATTTGTCGATAATTTTTTTGCAGGCTTTCTCCGCGTTCGGGGTTTTTATGATGAAACAGTTTTATGAAAGTATCCCCGATGAACTGCGGGAAGCCGCTCGTATAGACGGAATGAGCGAATACGGCATCTGGCTGCGTATCATGCTGCCCCTTTCCAAACCCGCGCTCTCTACCTTGACCATCATCACGTTTGTGAACACATGGAATGATTTTTTGGGTCCCTTAATCTATTTGACCCGAACCGACTTAAAAACGATTCAAATCGGACTACGTTCCTTTATCTCTCAGTATTCAAGCGAATACGGACTTATCATGGCTGCCAGCGTGATAACCCTCATTCCCGTGCTGGTGATATTCCTTTCCCTTCAGCGTTACTTTGTACAAGGAGTGGCGACGTCCGGTCTCAAGGGGTAAGGGCGCGCGGTAAGAGGCGGGCCGCATCTTACCAATGAACAACCGCAGGGCAGGCGCCGCGTATTTTTGACCTTCAAGTTTTATTCCGATAAGGAAACGGCTCAAGTTGTTTTCCCTCATGTATACTTCAACGTAGTTCACCTAGGTTGAAGCAATCGGCGCGGCCTTGCTTGATAAAGCGGAGTATTTCGTATGGCATACCGGTTTCCGCTTGAATAACGGCTTGGTTTTTAACAACCAGACCTTGGTTGTGGACGACTGGACCTTAACGGGACAAGAACCGATGAGAAAGGCGGGGCGCATCCGTCATCCCTGTTGTGCAAGGACGACGCGGCCGGCATGGAAGGCCGGCCGGGAGGATGCTCATAAGTAGGAAAAAATAACGGCAGCGGACAATCTATAACCGGTCCTTATTTGTCTTTCTGCGCCGTACTCCCATTGCCATACAATTCGCAAAAAAAAAATAAAAAAACGCTTGACATCTCCAAAATCGTCTGGTAGAGTAGATACAGGATTGTTACCGGGCTAGTCCTGAGCATGACCTAAATTGACGAAGAAGCGTTCGCATGGGCTTTTCTCCGCCGATTTAGGTCATTTTTTTTGCCCACACGGATTATAGGGATGCGAACTATCAGGAAGTACAATAATAATATTGTCCTTGCGGATGACAACGGACAGGAAGTCATCGTTCTTGGCAAGGGAATTGGCTTTCAATCGCCGCAAGGCGCGGAAATTGATATGCGCCTCGTTGAGAAGGTGTTTGTCCCTCAGGAAACCGCCCTCATAAACCGCTTCGCCGACACCCTCTCCGGCTTGGCTTACGAATACATGCTTTTGGCAAGCAAGATTGTGGATTTTGGCAAAGCGGTTTTACAGGTCAAATTGAACCCAAGCATAGTAGTTGCCCTTGCGGATCATCTTTCCGTGTCTTTTGAGCAGATAACAACCGGCGGCGATACGCGGGCTTCCCTTGAATCCCCTCTGCAACTGGACGTACGGCATATTTATCCCGCGGAATTCAAGACCGGCATACAAGCCTTGGAAATAATCAGAAAGGAAAGGAATATACAGATGCCGGAATCCGAGGCGGTGAGCATCGCCCTGCATTTTATAAACGCCGAACTCGAATCGCCTGAAATGCCCACCGCCTTCAAAATTGTAACCATAACCGGCAATGTAATGCGAATCATTGAGCAGTACTACGGTGTGGCGCTGGACAAGAAGACTCTAGAATTCATGCGCTTCAGCAACCATGTACGGAACCTTATCATGGAGTATCTTACCCCGCCGGCCCCCCGGCATCGGCAGCGGGCCGCAAAAGAAGACAATGAGCTTTACGAACTCCTGATGACGCGCAACCGGGACGTCGCCGAATGTTGCGAACACATCTGTTCCTGGCTGCAAGACAAGCATACACTCTCTCTCCGCAAAAACGACGTCTCGTTTCTGGCAATGCACATCTCAAAAATACTGGAAGGGATAGAAAAGAAATGACGCCACGGAAACTCATTTTTTTGGACATTGACGGCACGCTTACGGACTATTTTAATCATGTGCCCGCGTCCGCGCTGAACGCCTGCCGCGCCGTGCGGAAAAACGGACATCTTTTGTATATAGCGACCGGACGTTCCCGGGCGCACACAAGCGAGTCGATTTTGGCGACCGGGTTTGACGGGATCATCTGTTCGGGCGGCGCGTATATCGAGATTGACGGGCAGGTGGTTTTCAGCGCGTTTTTACCGCGAATCACGCTTGAACGGCTGATTGCGTATTTTAACGAGCGCAACGCGAGTTATAGCTTGGAACTGCCGGAAAAAATCATCGCCAGCCCGCAATTCTATTCGTTTGCGCCCCGCGCGTTGCTCCGTTTTTTGCGCGCCGGCTACGCGCCCATGGGGGAAGACTTTGACAGGGAGCGGGTATGCAAACTGGTGTTCATGGAATCAAAACAGGTCCGCTTTGAGGACGTTCAGAAAGAATTCGGCGCGGACTGCGAGCTTTTCAGGAATTCAATTCCCATACCGGGCATGAGCGGCGGCGAAGTCAGCGCGAAGGGCGTCCACAAAGGATCGGCAGCGGCATGGGTGGCGCGCTATTACGGAATGGACAGAGCGGACACCGTCGCGTTCGGCGACAGCGACAATGACCGCGCCATGCTGGAGTATGCGGGCGTGGGCGTCGCAATGGGGAATGGTGATGAGGCGCTCAAGCAAGCGGCGGACGATGTAGCGGGGCACGTCCGGCGCGGGGGCCTCGCAAAAGCATTGAAAAAATACGGACTGGTCTAACCGGGACGGAATTTTTTATAATTTTTGAAGGAGTATAGTATGGCAAAAGATTTTGCTACCACGGCACAGAAGGTGCTGGACGGGGTTGGCGGTAAAGGGAACATCAGAAGCGTCGTTCATTGCGCGACGCGGCTTCGCTTTACATTGGTTGATAACGCAAAAGCGGACGACGCGGCGCTGAAAGGCACAAGCGGCGTGGTAAGCGTGGTCAAGGCCGGGGGCTTGTACCAAGTGGTCATCGGGAACGATGTGCACGAAGTGTATGAGGAGCTTGAAAAATTGGGCGTACAGACCGGAGGTACGGTGGAACTGGATGACGGAGGAGGCAAGCAGAATCTGGGAAACATGCTTGTCGGAACGATCTCCGGCGTGTTCGGCCCCATTTTGGCGGGCTTAATGGGCATCGGCATCATCAAGGGGACGATTGCGATCTTGACGCAGATATTCCCCGGCTGGGCAGCCTCCGGCGATATGTCCTACACGGTGCTTTATGCGGCGGGAGACGCGCTCATGTACTTTCTGCCCATTCTGGTCGCCTATACCGCGGCGCAAAAGTTCAAACTCGACCCGATTATAGGCATGGTGATTGGCGCGGCCCTGGTGTACCCCGACATCGTTGCCAAGTATCCTTTTGGACCCTGGGGCGTACACAAGTTCTTGGGACTCGACATACTGGTTATGGTGCGGTACAGCGGCACCATTCTTCCGTCGATCATCGCGGTCTACTGCGCAAGCAAGCTGTACAAACTGTTCCGCAAAACCCTCCCCTCGGCGATAAAAAACTTCTTGGCGCCCTTTTTCACGCTGATTGTCATGATTCCGGCAACCTTCCTCGTTGTGGGACCGGTCTTCGGTATCATCGGTTTGGGCATTCAGACAGGCGTTCACAGTATTGCCAACATCCAGTGGGTCGGCCCCATTGTTTTAGGCATAGTACTCGGCTTCTTCTGGCAAGTGCTCGTGATTTTCGGACTCCATTGGGCAATCATCCCCATCGTCTTCGCCGAATACGCGGCGCCAAACCCCGTGTGGGGCGCGCCGGTGTCCATGCTCTATGGAGCGGTCGGTCCCGCGCCCTTTGCCATGACCGGCGCGGTGTTCGGCATAGCGCTCAAAATCAAGAACGCGGAGCGGCGCAGCGCGGCGCTTGCGGCCGGCATCGGCGGCATTTTCGGCATCACCGAGCCGATTATTTACGGCTTCACGCTGCCTAAAAAAATACCGTTCTTCCAAGCCTGCGCGGTTGCGGCGATCTGCAGCGGACTTGCGGAATTCGCGGCGAACTTCATCTCGGACGGACACGGCTTCGCGGTACAGGCAGGCGCGATGGGTATATTCTCGTTCCCCAGTTTCTTCATTACCGGTTTTGCCGGCAGCACGGCGAACTTCCTGATCGGGGTGGTATCCATTGCCGCGGTAACCCTGGGAACGATGTTCCTTGTCGCGGCAACCTACAAGCCGGACGCGGCGGAGCTCAGGACCGATGAAGCGGCCGCCATCGACACGTCGAAAGTCAATACCGCTGCCGCGAAAAAGGTGTACGCGCCGGTAAAGGGGCGCGTGCTGCCCATCACCCAGTCCGCGGACCCCGCTCATCAAGAAGAAGCGTTGGGCAAGGGCGTGTGTTTCATGCCGCTTGGCGGAAAGATTTACGCGCCTTTTGACGGTACGGTGGAAATGGTGTTTGACACGAAACACGCGATCAATATAAAGAGCGCGGACGGCATTGAAGTACTGCTCCACTGCGGCATTGATACGGTGAAACTGGGCGGCAAAGGCTTTACCGCCCATGTTCAGGAAGGCGCGAGCGTCAAAGCCGGACAACTCATTCTTGAATACGACAAAGACGTCATAGCCCGCGCCGGCTACAGCCTTGAGACCCAGCTTGTCATCACCAACACGAGTAATTATAAGGCGATAACTCAGGCAAAGTCCGGGGACTGCCTTACGGGCGACGTAGTGTTGTATGTGGAATGAGACGCTATGGTTTAAGGTATAGACATAGGGAAGCGGACATGGGAGACGGAGAAGGCGGCGCGGCGTTGGATAAAGGTATTGAATCCCTCCCAACGTCCGGCAACTTAAACTTATCGCAGCACCCTGCGAAGGGCTATCGCAGCACCCTGCGAAGGCTTATCGCAGCACCCTGCGAAGGCTTATCGCAGCACCCTGCGAAGGACTATCGCAGCACCCTGCGAAGGACTATCGCAGCACCCTGCGAAGGACTATCGCAGCACCCTGCGAAGGCTTACCCCGCATGAGCGAGGAGCGTTAGCCAGCACGGAGGGACAGCGTTACCCCGTTGATACGAAAAAGCCGTGTTAAGTCGTGTACGCTACGGACGCGTTTATTATGCAAACGCATACGGGGGCGTTGCGGGGGCTGATTAACAGCCTATGGCTGCCCCCGCAGAGGGGGTAGCGGAAGCCCCGCCCAAGCCCGCGTGCGGGCGACGCGGGGCCGGAGCGAGGGGGAGGCTTCCCCCTCAAAAGAATCATCGCGCGTGTCAGGCGCATGAACGGGAGGGACGGTCCCTCCCTTGTAACATCGGCTAGTATATATAGTCATAGCAGGCGTTATCAACGCCTGCAGTCAATTTGTTTGGAGGTATTTATGTTTGATTTGGCGGCGGTTCTAAAAGCGAACCCGACCGGCGTCTTGGCAACTCAAGACGGGAACACGGTGAAGACGCGGGTATTTCAATGCCTGTTTGTGGATGGGAATAAAGTGTACTTTTGCACCAACAGTGAAAAGGCTGTTTACGCACAGTTACAGGTAAATCCTTGCGTGTCGTTTTGTACATTCCCGCAAAACTTTAATCCGGTACTGTCGGTAAACGGTACGGCTGTTTTTGCGGAAGACGCGGCGCTCAAGAAACGGGCGCTTGATGAAAACCCGCCCATACAAGGGATTTACCGGACGCCGGATAACCCCATTTTTAAGATCTTTTATATTGACGTAGAAGAGGTGAAAACATACGGTTTTGCCGATGGGTCAAAAACCTATACGGTATGAGAAGGAAAAGGAGAAGAATATGTTTCCAAAGAATTTTTTGTGGGGCGGCGCGATAGCCGCTAATCAGGCTGAAGGCGCGTACCGTGAGGACGGGAAAGGGCTTTCGTGCGCGGACGTCGTACATGGCGGCAAAGGGCGGTGGGCCGAGATAACGGACGCGGCGGCAATGCGGAAGATTATCGCGGATCCGCAGGGCTTTTTCCCCTCCCATGAGGCGGTTGATTTTTATCATCATTACAAAGAGGACATTGCGCTCTTTGCCGAGATGGGCTTCAAGGTGTTCCGCACCTCAATCGCCTGGTCCCGGATTTTCCCGAACGGCGATGACGCACAGCCGAATGAGGCGGGGCTGCGCTTTTATGACGGCCTGTTTGCCGAGTGCCGGAAGTACGGCATTGAGCCGCTGGTAACGCTTTCCCACTATGAGTCGCCGCTCGCGCTCACGAAAAAGCACAACGGCTGGGTGAGCCGCGAGCTTATCCCGCTGTTTGAACGGTACGCGCGGACCGTGTTTGAGCGGTACAAGGACACGGTGAAGTACTGGCTCACGTTTAACGAGATCAACGCGGCGCTGTTTGCGCCGTTTATCGGCGCGGGCGCGATTATCGGCAATCCGGCGGAAGACAGGCGGTCCGTGTACCAGGCGAGCCATAACCAGTTGGTGGCGAGCGCGCTTGCGGTAAAAGCCTGCCATGAGATTATTCCGGACGCGAAGATCGGCAATATGATCGCCGCGATGATGATCTACCCGTATTCGTGCCGGCCTGAGGATGTCTGGCTCAAGACGGAAATGGAGCGCAACACCTTTTTCTATAGCGATGTGCAGGCGCGGGGGTACTATCCCGCGTATATGGAACGCTTTTTCGCGAAAAAGGGCGTTGAGCTTGAGCGCGGGCCTGAAGACGCGCGGATTTTGCGCGAAGGCACGGTTGATTTTATTTCGTTTAGTTACTACATGAGCCTTACGGCATCGAGCGATCCCGCGCTCGCGGGAACCGCGGGAACCGGCGGGAATTTGTTCGGCGGGGTGAAGAACCCCTACCTTGAGTCCTCGGAGTGGGGCTGGCAGATCGACCCGCTGGGGCTTCGTACGCTGTTGAACCTTCTCTATGACCGGTATCAGAAGCCGCTGTTTGTGGTGGAAAACGGGCTTGGCGCAAAGGATGTTGTGGAAGCGGACGGCGCGATTAACGATGATTACCGCATTGGCTATCTGCGAAAACACATCGCGGCCATGGAAAAGGCGATTGAGGAAGACGGGGTGGAGCTGCTGGGGTACACAACCTGGGGCTGCATCGACCTGGTGAGCGCGTCAACCGGTGAAATGTCCAAACGCTACGGGTTTATCTATGTTGACAAAGACGACGAGGGCAAAGGCACGCTGAAGCGCTCGCGCAAAAGGTCGTTCTATTGGTATAAGTCGGTCATTGAGAGCAACGGGGA
>JAITAN010000062.1 GCA_031284105.1 Treponema sp.
CGGACGCCGAAATTTTCATCGATGACCACAACTTCTCCCTTTGCTATAAGTTTGTGATTCACGAGTATATCGACAGGCTCACCGGCAAGTTTATCCAATTCTATGATGGTGCCTTCCCCCATCGTCAGAATTTCTTTTATAAGTTTTTTGGTACGGCCAAGCTCGACGGTCATCTCCATAAAGACATCCATCAACAAACCTATATTCCCCTGTTCGTGGGCGCCTGACTGTGCGTTAAGGTTTGGGAACTGAACCGGCTGTATGTTCGGCGGCTGACCGTACATACCCTGCCTCGCCATGCCGCCACCCATCCCGCTGCCGGAAAAAGCGCCGTTCGTCCCGCCCGGAGAAACTCCACCGGAAAGTGGCGACTGCTGCCCGTTCAGCGCCGACGCAAGCGACTGCGCGACGGAAGGGCCAAACACTTCCCACAAAGTCTGAGGCGCGCCACCGCCAAGGCTTATGTCGTACGCCGCAACGGTAAAGCTTCCGGACGGCAGGGGCGCGACCGCTTTGGGGATGTTTACCGCTTCGGGAGAGGACGGCGCAATACTCTTGTTGCCGGTTTTATTGCCAAGGGCCGTTACTTCCGTGCCGACCATCTGCGATACGGCCTCCGCTATAACGGACATCGCCATATCGTCAAGCGTGATGTTATCCTCTTTGTTCATCATGCTGGCAATCGCTTTAGCGGTATCCTCCGTCATAATGAACATGTGTTCACCGGGAAAGCCGCCGATAAAATCAACTTTTACCGATGTAACGGTATCAGGTACCGTACCCAGAAAGGTGTCGCGGTCGGTTACATAAACCGAGGGGCCGGAAAAATTTACCGTTCCTCCCGTCATCATGGATATTCCCGAAGATTGGGATGCCGTCGTTGTTTTAAGAAAATTTTCGATGGCGGCCGTATCGCCATTGGTGGAAGTCCCGCCCCCGCCGCCGCCACCCTCGTCGCCTGAAAGCAGCGCGTCAATCTCGGCCTGAGAAAGGGTGCCGTCACTCATAATAATTCCTCTCCTTCGGAAACAAGTTCTTCAAAGTCGTTATACTCAAAATCCGCCATCTTTTTGGTTATTTGTACAGCCATCTTTTTCCCGACCACACCCGGATGGCACAAAAATTTTTGTCTGCCGCCTATCGTAACGGCCAACGGGTCGCCCACTTTCACATTGTACAGACGCACAACATCCCCTGCATGCAGCGACAGGACATCGCGTACCGGCACCTGAATCGTTCCAATTTCCGCGACTACATTAACATCG
Organism: Treponema sp.; assembly: GCA_031284105.1. Lineage (GTDB taxonomy): Bacteria > Spirochaetota > Spirochaetia > Treponematales > Breznakiellaceae > JAIRKH01. The sequence continues at coordinate 1,266 of JAITAN010000062.1, forward strand.
ACAGATACGAGTTTATCCTTAAGTATGCTCAAGTTTTCCGTGTTCGAGCCCTGCCTGACGTTTGAATACCAGAACTGCGCGGAAAGCTTGCCTATAATAGGCTCTATCGTCAGGTAGGGTATGCAAAAATTCATCATCCCTTCAACTTCACCTACCTTGGTCTCAAGCGTTACCAGCACCACCATTTCTGTCGGAGGCACAATCTGCGCAAACTGCGGATTCGTATCTATCTGCCCCAAACGCGGCCTAAGATCTATCACCTGCGCCCAGGCTTCACGCATATTACCCAGAATACGCACTATTATTCCTTCCATCACGGATTGCTCTATGTCCGTCAATTCGTGCTGCGTCTTGACGCTCTCGCCGCTTCCGCCAAACAAACGATCAATTATGGAAAATGTGATGCCCGGGTCCATCTCCAAAATCGCGTTTCCCTTGAGTGGATCCATATTTATGATGGCAAGCGTTGTGGGCGTAGGTATTGAACGAATGAATTCTTCGTATGTAAGCTGGTCAACCGATGCTACGTGAACATGAACCATACTGCGCAGATTCGCTGAAAGCGCGGTCGTCGTAAGCCGCGCAAATGTTTCATGCATTATCTGCACGGTTCTGATCTGTTCTTTGGAAAATTTGTCGGGACGCTTAAAGTCATATATTTTTATTTTGCGGGTGTCAGCAACCGGTTTGTACTCCGCACTTTCAGAGCCGCCGGCGTTTATCGCGGTAAGTAGCTGGTCTATCTCGTCCTGGGAGAGAACTTCAGTCATACCGCCATTATCCTGATATCCGCTGCCATCGTCAAGCGCCCCGCCCGGTGGGGTTTTTAATACGCGGGTGGCTGGGTAATTAGCCTTGAGATTCCCCAGGTCTTCAATAGAGTTGCTTGGAAATTTCAGTTTTCGCGCCAACTTCCGTAAAAATGCAATTTTGCCGAACCTTTGGTTCGCAGGATATTAGCCTTTTAAACAGCAAGGCTATGAGACAAGCAACCGGGTTGTCGAACGAGTCTAATGATTTTTTCATTTCCATGTGCCGGGTTTAAACCACCGCCTTTAGGCGGTCAGTTTTTAGCTTGATTATGAAGGTATGACATACTGTCATCGGATGGAGGTGATAATATGGCAGAGTATGCACGTGGGCGTCATACAATTTGTATGGATAACAAAATATTGAAATACTAACGAAAAAAATAGCGGAACGGTTGAGGGAATTGTTGATATGCTGATATATGGATGTGAATTGAGGGAGTGGGAGTGGGAGGGGGTGGGGGATAACAATAGTGGAGGGAATGTAAGGAAAAAATATATGAAGGTGATATGAGTCCGACGCATATAGTCCCGGTGAAGATAGTCTAATATTTGAAAGGAATATCATCGAGGTTAATCCAGGAAGAATTTCTGGAATTAAAGAAACGATACAGGGGACAAATTTGTGGGCTGGGAGATTATTTCTGCGCGATGGTAGGGATGGTGAGGCAAGGCGGATACGAGAATGGACTTGTTCAAGAACCTTATGGTTCTTTCCCAAGTCTCGCAAAATGCGCGGCATTTTGCTATCTTTAAGCGGAAATTGTTCAAAAACTGAAGTTTTTGAACAACTCTAATATATAGAGCGCCGGTTTGAGCATGGGGACAAAAAACACTTCAAGATAGAAGGGGAAGGGACTGAGAAAGACGAGTTTCAGTCGTAAACTTTATATTGCTTTAGCCTCAATGCGGCTTTCAGCCGCTAAAAAACCCTCCGCCTTTAGGCGGTGGTAGTTTATTGTTATACTGTTTTAGAGATGGGATTTAACAATATCACCGTGAAATATAATAGCTTGTTACGCTTTGCGCATAAGCCTTCCAAAAATCGATTGCAAGGCGATTTTTTACCATGTTTCCGCCATGTTAAGCCAACCGCCGTGCTTCGGTGTCAGGTGTATCTCAAGACGACCCCGTATTCGCCGGGCTTCCTCAGGCAGAAACGCCTCATATCATATAATGAACCAATCGTATAGGTATCGTGGAAAATATACGGAGTTTGGGTGAATATGGAAAGGGTCCGCCGGCGTTGTCCTGCACGGGCTGTTCCGTAAAATCAATTTACCGCTCTCAGCGCCTCGTGCTGACCATTGCGGCCCCCTTGGGCTACGTCCTAAACGACTGATGCGGTATAATTTAAATATACCTAAATACG
>JAITAN010000074.1 GCA_031284105.1 Treponema sp.
AGTCAATAGTTTCAAATTTCAAGTCAATAGTTTTAAATTTCAAGTCAATAGTTTTAAATTTCAAGTCAATAGTTTTAAATTTCAAGTCAATAGTTTTAAATTTCAAGTCAATAGTTTTAACTATCAAGTCAATAGTTTCAAATTTCAAGTCAATAGTTCAAACTATCATTACCGGCCGCGGGATGGCGCGGCACGGTCTGATCCGCCTCGTCTCCGTGCAGGTATACGTCTGGGGATATGCGCGATTTAGAACACTAAACGGAGCATTTAAAATACTATAAGACTATTTACGACCTGAATCCCGCGTATGGCACGGTTCCCGTCCGGTTCATCTGTAGGGGAGACTTGCGAAAAGAATTAATTCCGCTCTTTCCAATCCCTCATCCCGCGTCCCTCTCTTGATAAAATTCAGGCTTTTTTATAATATTGATGCCACCCTGAAACAAAGGAACACTCTTAAAGGAAACAATCCATGCCGAAAATTGAAGTAAACGAGGAACTTTTCTGGTCTCTGGCAGGGCGCAGGTGGGACAACCGCGATGAATTCGAGGATGCCCTTACATGCGCAAAAGCCGAACTGGATGAAGATAGCGACAAACGTCTGCCCGCGCATGAGCGTACGCTTAAAATAGAATTAAACGATACGAACAGACCCGATCTATGGGGAACGGCCGGCTGCGCCCGGCAACTCCGTATCTATTATGGAAAGGGGAAACGCCCCGAATATCCGTTCTTTTCAACGGCAGGTACGGTCCGGCGGACAAAATGGATGGTACGAGTCGAAGAATCCGTTAAAAAGGTACGCCCCTATCTTGCGGGCTTTGTCGCAACGGGCAAGGCCGTTACGGACGCTTCACTCAGAGACATGATCCAGACGCAGGAAAAGCTGGCCTGGAATTTTGGACGCAAACGCCGCACCATTTCGATGGGGCTGTACCGTATCGCGATTATCACATGGCCCATTACCTACAAGGGCGTTGATCCCGACTCGGTATCCTTTGTGCCGCTCCAGTGGGATACGCGGCTTACCCTACGGGAAATCCTTAAACAGCACCCCAAGGGCAAGGAATACGGCTTTATTCAGGAACATGAGCCTATTCACCCGCTGCTCGTTGACGCAAAAGGCGGGATTCTTTCCTATCCGCCCATCATCAATTCAGCGGATATAGGCGCGGTTCAGGTGGGCGATATGGACCTGTTTGTGGAACTTACCGGCACGGATCAGCCGTCCGTAACCTTGGCCGCTTCCATTATGGCGTGCGACATGGCGGATCAGGGGTATACTATTGAACCGGTAACTGTTGAATACGGCTATGGGACGCCCTTTGGACGCACGGTTACCACGCCCTTCTACTTTCAGAAGCCGGTGTTCTGCTCCCTTGAACGTATAGAAAAGTTTTTAGGTGAAAAATTGAGCGGAGACGAATGCGTCGCGGCGCTTGAGCGTATGGGCTGTAATGCTGAAAAGGCGCACGACCGGGAACGCGGCGCCAAAGATACCTTTGACGGCGTACGGCTTTATCCGCCTGAGTACCGCAATGACTTTCTCCATGCCGCGGATGTGGCGGAAGACGTGATGATAGGACGGGGACTCGCTTCGTTTAAGCCCGGACGTCCGCGTGAATTCACGGTGGGGCGGCTTTCCCCCATAACGGCTTTCAGCAGGAAGGTCAAGGAAATACTCATAGGGCTGGGATATCAAGAGATGATCTACGGCTATCTCGGTTCCAGAAAGAATCTGGTGGACAACGTGCTGGGAGACGGCAGCCGCATCATTCAGATTGCCAACCCCATGACGGAGCAGTATGAATACGTGCGTGATTCGATTGTCGCATCCCTTTTGATGAGTGAATCCGTATCGGGCAACGCCGTGTACCCGCATCATATCTTTGAGATCGGCAAGGTGGCGTTCAAAGAACCTGCGGAAAACTACGGCACCGCAACGCGGCAGTACCTCGGCATGTTGAACGCGCATAAAGAGACGAATTTCAACGTCATAGCCGCGCAAATTCAGACGCTTTTCTATTACCTTTCGCGTGAATACACAATCGCCGAATCAACGGACGGACGCTTTATTCCCGGACGCGCGGCATCGGTCGTATACGAAGGCGGCGCCGTCGGCGTATTCGGCGAAATACATCCGGCTATACTTGAAAACTTCGGCATCACCGTACCGTGCGTTGCCGCGGAGATCGACGTGGACGCGCTGCTGCGCTGAAGGTTCTTTTCTAGCGCGCGTTCACGCTACGATAAGCTTGAGCCATGTTTACCGCTTTTTCTATCTTTTATCTATCTGTCCTATAGTTGTATCTCTCGACGCGCGGGCTGTCCCCGCATGTCGGGAACTTTTGCCGGCTGCGTCTTGACCGCTTTTCACGGTCAGCGTACCGTCTTTTCCGCTTTCCGCCCAATCATCCGGCGGAGAGCGCATACGTGTTTATCCTTTGTAATGATAAGAAGCAGCAGCCCCGCGGAAAAATACAGGACCGCCATGATGACAAGAGGAACGCCATAATGGATAAACCGGTTGTATGGGGCGAATAATTCGAGGAGCAGGGAATTGAGAAACAAGCTCGGTACTATCAATACCGCTGAAAAACAGCATAGTTTGAACGCATAGAGAGAAAACGCCGGAACAATGCGTTTAATATTGATATGCGGGTTCTTTTTTAGCAATATGAGGAGCAGCACGGTGTTGACCGCGCTTGCTATGGAGAGGGCAAGCGCGATTCCCGCGCCGTGCATGGGCAGGACAAGGGCAACCGCAAAGGCTATGTTGACCGCGAAAGAAATAATCCCCGCAATGGTCGGGGATTTTGAGTCGCTCTGGGCGTAAAATGCAGGCGCAAGGATGCGGTTTAAGGCGACGAAAAGGAGCGCAGGCACATGAAAGGCGAACGCTGTTTTGGTTAAAGCCACCGATGTTTCGGTAAAACGGCTGCCTTGAAAAAGAAGCCGTATCAGGCTTTCCCCCTGTGCCAGCGCGAAAAACGTAATGGGGATGGTGATGAACGCAATGATATGCATGGCGGCTTTCAGCCGGTCGTTGTAAGAATCCCAGTCGCCCGATTTTGCGTATTCCGAAAGATTGGGCAGCAGCACCGTGCCGATGGATACGGCGAATACGCCGAGGATCAGTTCCTGTAAGCGCAGCGAGTATTGGAGGCTTGATACCACGCCTTCCCCGGCATTGCCGGCAAGCGCGGTGGATACGAGATCGTTAAGTTGGTACGCGGCCATGCCTATAATGGTGGGACCCACGAGTTTCAAGACGGTTCTGGTTCCCGGATGCGTGAGCGCCTTTTTCAACCCTGTAAAAAAGAAGGTAAACCCATGCTTGACCACAAAGGGAAGCTGTATCGCGGCTTCCAGAATGCCGCCGATGAGGATTCCCGCGGCCATTGCCCGCGCCGGATTGCCGGTTATGTCTTTGAGCAGATACGCGCATACGATAGTAACGATATTAAGCAGGATAGGCGCAAAACCCGCGGGCGCAAAACAGTTGACGCTGTTCAAAATACCCTGAAACAGGGCCGCTATGGAGATAAACGCCAAAAAGGGAAACATGATGCGGGTAAGCAGTACGGTTTCATTAAACGCTTCAAGTCCAAACAATGTTATGATAAGGGGCGTTGCCAGAATTCCCAGCATAACCGCCGCGGTTACGAGAAGGCTCAGAAAGGTAAAAATACAACAGAGGAATTCCTTTATTTCCCGTTTATCCTTCATGAGAAGGTACTCTTTGAATGTGGGGATAAATGCAACCGATATGGAACCTTCCGCAAAAAGGCGGCGGAAAAGATTCGGTACCATGAAAGCCACCGAAAAAGCATCCGATAGAGCGGAGGTTCCGAGCAGTCTCGCCTTGGTCATTTCCCGTACCAGTCCTAAAATTCTTGATAAGAACGTTAAGAGAGACAATGCCGAACCGTGTTTAAATAAAGACCGTGATGTCATGACTATAACTATAACGCAATAGGGGAGCTTTTTCAATGCGATACGGATCAGGCGCAGCCTGTTTACTCGAAGCAGGTCTGACCTGCCATGAGGTCTGACCTGTCTGTATAAAAGAAATGCCGCGGTGCGCGCAACCGTTGCATGGGGCGTGGGAATGGATGGAACGGCTGCAATATCATCGTCAGGATCGTCGGGGTTTGGCGGGGTCGTATTCTATCTTGTTGGCCTCGCTCGTGATCCGATGAGGCGAGTGCGGCTCTGCCGTTATCCTAACAATATTCGCCACACCGAGTTTAATATCCTCACGCGGAAGTGGATAAGAGTGGATAAGGTGGAAGAGAGATGCCCGAAAGAGGAGGTGAGGATAGAGGGATGTGAGTATATGGAACCGTATTATAATAAGCGCCGTAGACATTCGGCGCTCGGCTATGCTATACCGATAGCATTAACACACTGCAATACTGCTTAACCTACTGTCCATCACATCGGGGGAAGCCCACTTCATAGATAGGCAGACCTCATAAATAGGCAGACCCCCATAAATAGGTCAGACCTCATAGATAGGTCAGGCCTCACAGAGAAGGCAGACCCCATAATAGGTCAGACCTCATAGATAGGTCAGACCTCATAGATAGGTCAGACCTCATAGATAGGTCAGACCTCATAGCGATAAGTCAGACCTCATAGGACAGGTCAGACCTCGTAGATAGGTCAGATCTCATAGAGATAGGTCAGGCCTCATAGGATAGGTCAGACCTCATAGGATAGGTCAGACCTCATAAAAAAACGCGCTTCACCGCCGGCGTACCGTATGGCATCCCATATTTTGCCGAGGGGCGCATAGACCAAGGTCTGACCTATCGGTATTTGTAGTTTGCGAATGACGGCCGCATGTTCCAAAAGCGGTTGTTTTGTAACGCTCCCATTGTGGGGTATTAAACGCTTTGCAGTATGTATCCCCTCGAATAAAAAGGCGTTTTTTTCTATTATATGCTCATGCAGTTGTATCATAGCGTTCAAATAGGAGGGCTTTCGCTTGAGGGAAACCTCTTTCTTGCCCCTGTCGCGGGGTATTCCGACAGAGCGTTTCGTTCGATCTGCGTTGAGCAAGGCGCGAATTTGACCTTTACGGAACTTATTTCATCAGAAGCCATGATCAGAAGCCCCGTATGTAATGAAAAAAACCCTACGGCTGCGCTTCTGATGCGGTCCGATAACGAGGCGTATTACAGCATTCAGCTTTTCGGCGCCAATCCTGAAGTCATGGGAAGAGCTGCCGCTCTGCTCGCGCGGTGGAAACCTTCGGCAATAGACATAAATGCAGGCTGTCCGGTACCCAAAGTGGTAAAGACCGGCGCGGGTTCCGCGTTGATGAAAAATCCGGCAAATCTGGGGCGTGTCGTGGAGTCGGTTGCCGGCGCATCGCAAACCTATTTGGAAAACGTTCCCGTAACCGTGAAGATGCGTTCCGGCTGGGACGCCGAATCGATCAATTACCGGGAGTGCGCCCGTATTGCCGTTGAAGCCGGAGCAGCCATGATCAGCCTGCATAGCCGCACAAGGAGTCAGGGTTATTCCGGTAAGAGCGACTGGACGCATATAGCGGATCTGGTTACCCGCGTACCGGTTCCCGTTACCGGTTCGGGCGATCTTTTTTCGCCGGAGGACGCGCAGCGGATGTTGGAGGAAACAGGATGTGCAGCGGTGATGTTTGCGCGCGGCGCAATGGGTAATCCGTTCATCTTTGCCTCTACGAAAGAGTTGCTCACCAAAGGCGCTTACACGGCGCATGGGGGAGCGGAAAGGCTCGCGGCGGGCTTCCGCCAGCTTCTCCTATTGAGCGCGGATATTGGCGAAGGCGCGGCTTGCCGCGAAATGCGCAAGCAGTTTTGCGCCTACACGCGGGGCATCCCGCAAGGGGCGGAATTGCGAAACCGGCTTGTTCACGCGGAAACCATTGCGGAGTACAAGCGAATTTTGGAGAGGGATAACCCGCGGCCGTAATTCTTGTACGGCCATCATCACGCATATTGATAGGTAATCTAATTTTTCTAATTTCTCTAATTTCGCTAATTTTTCTAAATATGCTTTTGCGTTATTTTTCCGGTTCATTTCTCCTATTTTTGCGGCTCACGTTTAACTCTGAAAAGCGCCGTAGTAGGGACCCGCTATGAATTGTTTCGCAGCTATCCCCCGACGTATAACCGATCATAATCAGGAGTCGGGCATTGCCTAATTCAGGGATCAGACACAGGCGGCGTCATTCTTCCTTCACTCAACATAAGCGTATACTCGCACACGGCACAGGTGCGTACCACCACCCGATACAGGTGCGTACCAACACCCCGATACGGATGCGTACTCGCACGCGGCACGGACGCGTACTCACCCCCGATACAGGCGCACACACGCACGCGGCACGGGCGCGTACCAACCCCCGACACAGGCGCGTACTCGCGTACTAACACCCGATACGGATGCGTGCCAACACCCGATACAGGCGCACACACGCACACGACACGGGCGCGTACCACCACCCGATACGGATACACACACGCACCCGTTACGGATGCGTACGCGCGCACGGCACTGATGCGTACCACCACCCGATATGGATACACACACGCACCCGATACGGATGCGTACACGCACACGGCACGGGCGCGTACCAACACCCCGATACAGGCGCGTACTCGCACACGGCACGGATGCGTACCACCACCCGATACGGATGCTGCCGGCGAGCGTGCTGGATACGGCGCTGCTTATATGCAGGGGGGCAGACACAGCCTAGTCCGGTCCCGAACCGTCGAACTCTGTGAAGGGGATATACACGGGGAGGATAATTGCGAATTGTTTTTAGGAGCGTGGAACAGAACAAGGTGCGGTAAACAAGATTTTTAAATAAAAATCGCTCTGCGGGGGTATTGAAGAATTACTATGCCGACGATCGGACTTGAACCGATATGTCCTTGCGGACAGTAGATTTTGAGTCTACCGTGTCTGCCATTTCACCACGTCGGCGTGTTTTTATAATTACCGGTTGCTCTACACATATTTTATTAGTATACTAAATATCGGATAAAGAATCAAGCGCTTTCCGTGAAAAAAGGAGGATGGTATGGAAGGAAAAGAAAAGACGAAAAAAGCCGTCATTTTTCTGGCGGATGGTTTTGAGGAAGTCGAGGCCGTTACGCCTATTGATTTCCTACGGCGGGCAGGCATCGAAGTTACGGTTGTTTCCCTGAATGACAACGGCATATCCACCGGTTCACACCGGATTCCGGTTGCTGCGGATGTGAATCTCACAGAATTTGCGGCGCGTTTTACTGCGGATGAATGGGATGCGGTCCTACTCCCCGGCGGTATGCCCGGAGCCTCGAACCTTGCGGCTTCCGAAACGGTGGGGACCATGCTCAAGGCGCTTGCCGGAAAAGGCGCGCTCATTGCGGCTATTTGCGCGGCGCCGGCCGTGGTGTTGTATCCGCTGGGGCTTTTGGCGGGGCGCAGATTTACGTGTTACCCCGGTCTTGAGGAAGCGGTTACGGGCGCGCAGTGGGCAAAAGACGATGCGGTGATTAGCGGCAATATCATCACAAGCAGGGGAGCAGGAACTGCCGGAACGTGGGCCGTAGCGATTATCTGCCGGCTCTTGGGCGAGGACGCCGCCGGTAAAACAGCGGCGGCCGTGTTAATTCCGCGGTGAAGTACTATGCGGAAGTAGGCGTTGATTATGGCGAAATTACACAATCCCGAGGAAATCGGTAAAAATATCCTTGCCGATGCGATAAAAAACCCGCCCGTAGCGGATAGGGAGGTGGTTTTCCGTTATTCACACGAGCGCCGCCTTGAAAAAGCGCCCCGCAGCGTACAGGATTTCAACAAAAGCAAGGGGAAACGTCCGGCTGTTTTTGCAACTTTAACGGGAAGCAGGTCAAATATCGTACTGCTTATGACGATTCTTGTGTTCTGCGCGCTTGTCTCTATTATTACCAGATTGATTTCCGATAAAAATGCGTATAAACTGGACGGCAATGCCGTTACGGTATCGGCGATGCGGTATGAAGGGAACACCTTCGTCGTTATCAAGAAACAGGCGGAAAAGGCGGACGCCTATACGGGCGCTGTTGATATTGCGATCTCTTCCGAAAAGAGGGCGTCTTCTTCAAGCGCCGAATCTGGGGAGACGCCTCCCATCTTTACGAGCCGGTTCTACTTTATGCCGGATGAAAACGAGGAGTTCCGTATCTCCGCGCCGCTGGAAATTGAGCATGTGTTGATCCTCATGCAGACGGAAACGGAGCAGGTGGTTATAAAAACTAAAGCGGAGTGATATGAATTCGGTTGCGGGCATCATCATAGAAAACAGGAAAATCTTTATTGCCAAGCGTAGCGCAAAAGGCGGTATGGGGGAGCGGTGGGAATTTCCAGGGGGAAAGGTGGAAGACGGCGAGACCGACGAACAGGCGCTTGTACGGGAATACGAAGAGGAATTCGGCGTGAGGATAAGGGCCGGCGCCTATATCGGCAGCGCGGGGTTTGAGCATCTTGGTAAACGGTATACGGTACGGGCGTACGAGGCCGCTTTGTTGAGCCGTCATTTCGTGATGACGGAACATACGGCGCTGCACTGGGCGCGCATTGAAGATATTGATGCGCTTATTCAGGATACTATGTTTGTCCCTTCAGACGCGCTGCTGGTACCTTTCATCAAGGAAACCTTCCAACATTAGCCCCCGGAAGTATGAAGAAACAGCATAAAATAAAACGCGCATATTGATAGTTAAAACTATTGCCTAAAAAGTTTCGACTATTGGCTTAAAAGCCGTGGCTCTTGACTTAAAAGCCGCGACTATTGCCTTGATAGTTTCGACTATTGACTTAAAAGCCGCGGCTCTTGACTCGCTAGGGCGTGTTCACACTAAAGGAAAGAGAAGAAAAAGCAGATAAAGTAAGTATGGAACTAACAGAAGAGCACTATCAAGAGATAAAGGGATTACTGCCGAAGCGGCGGGGACATGTCAAGATAGATACTCGAACGCCGCTCAACGCGCTCATCTATCGGTGTGAGAACGGGTGTAACCGGCGGAGTTTGCCGCAAAGATTTGGAAA
>JAITAN010000104.1 GCA_031284105.1 Treponema sp.
CGGCGCGTAATCTGGATTGAATCGGCGGGCGGAACAAGGAGTGTCGGAACGGGTGTACAAGGCGATGTGAGAGGAAAGAGGGGTTGCACCGGACGAGGTTTGCGCGCTCGATTCAACGATGGTCAAAGTACATCCCGATGCGTATGGAGCGGAAAAAAAACGGCGGACGGGGGATAGGGAAAAGCCGGGGAGGACGGGACACGAAGATACGCGCGGTAACGGCGGAGGATAGAAGGTTGGCCGCCTTCGGGCCGTCGGGAGGCGGCGTGCCGGACGCGGCGGAAGGGCGGGTGGGCGCTTCGGAAGCCGTTGGAACACTGGAGCATAGGGTCTCTCTGTTGACGGATAGGGCGTATGAAGGCGGGCGGACACGGGCTACGGCGGGGGGAGTCGGGGTATAAACCGGTGGTACCGCCGAAGTGGAACTATGACAAGGAACTCTATAAACGACGGAACGAGATAGAGCGGTTTTTGCGGCGGCTGAAGGGATTTCGCGGGATTCGGGCCTGTCAATAGTTTTGTGTAAATAAAATTCATAGGAGCGGAACCCGCTCGCCAAAAAAGAATGCAAACCGGTTGAGGGCAGCCCCCAGTCCTTAATCCGTTGGTCGTGTAGATGACCCGGCGGATTTCATCAGGATACTTGAAAAACTCACGGAGATCCGGCCGGTTGGATTCCCAACGAACTTTGTGGAGTTGCGCATCGTATGCACGATAGAGGATGTGTCCTCCGTCCCCCGGTTGCGGATCTCATTCAGCACGGACGCCCGGAACCCGGAACACTCGGTTTCCGCTATCCACAGGCCCAACACCTCTTTCTTCCCCTCAAAATTGACCCCAAAGGCCGCATACACGCTCTTTCGGCGGCTTTTCCCCTCCTGCCGGCTGTCCACCCATAGCGCGTCCAGATACACGATGGCGTAGGACTTTTCCAATGCCCGGCCCCGCCTCTCTCTCCCGCACATCCTCCATCGCCGCGTCCGCCACCCGGCTTATCAGTTCAGGCGGCACTTCCACATGGTACACCCGCTCAAGACGGCTTTTATATCCCGGTTCGTCATCCCAAAGGAATACATCGGCGGAAGGCGTTTTTGGTATTTCGGCGGTATCAGCGGCTCAAAGCTCCCGTTCCGGCCGTCCCCGCCGTTGTCTCCGGCATTCATCTTTCTCATAGTCCAGGTGTTCGCTCGGCTCCGCTTCCAGCGCCTTTTGGATCACCCGCCCGGGCAGCTGTTTCAGCGGCCCGCCCTGACCGATCACTTCATCATGAGTCAGCCCTTTGAAATCGATTTTATCCGGCAGGTCGTCCCACCGGTCCCGTTCTTGTTTCTTTCGTGCCTTTGCCATACTCATCTGTTACCCCTTCGCTATTTCTACCTCATTTTTGGTATTTACACTAACTATGGTACAGGCTCGGATTTCGAGGGATTTGCACTCGCTATATGACAAACTTGCCCGTATCTTTTCCGCTTTTATCTATCTCGCTTGTATTTGTATCGCTTTACGTTGTGTGAACACGCCCTAGGGATGCAGGCGGCTTGCCGGTGATTTTATTGGCATATACCCCTCCCTCCGAAACTTACGGACGCATCTTTATCGCTAAACAAAAAATTCTTGTTAACGCTCCCCAGCCTTCCCGTCGCTCTGCCGATCGTGTTCCCATTTTCGTCCATAAGTAGCACAGTAATATCATACGTATCCGGTACTGTTCTGAACACCGGCTTTACGCTGAGATCGCAGTCTTTTTGCCTACCGGTTTTCAAAACCCTCATAAAGGTCGTTGATGATTTTAAATCCGGTCGTGGCTATTATTTTGCCTTGAAAGGCATGGCAATGGTTTCCTTGGCATAGTCTATCTTACCCTGAGTCAGTACGGGATCGATGCCGTTCCGTACGTTCTATCCGATGTTGCCACTGATGACAATATCCGTTGAAAGGACGGAATCGAAGACTTACCGCTTCCGCAAGTCCGGAGTCAAATTTCACGGTTTCGTAGCAGTAGGACATCGCCTCCACCATCGTGCCGATCCGTTGAGCGGTAACGCCCCTCGCAAAGACTGTTTCGTCCGCCACCGCGTTCGAGTCTACGGCGGCAAGGGTATCCTAAAAGGTACCGCTTGAACGAGAACTACATGCGCGTTGTGGGATGCGCAATTCGCCCCTTGCGCGGCAATCCAGAACATGATAATCTGGTATCGTGAAAAATATAGTACGGCTTGTATTTTTTTTCTGTTGTGCGTTTATCTTTATCCTCTTTGTCTTTACGGTCATCGATTATTTTCACGTTCGGAGCGCCGGATTGACAAGCATCACACTGTCCGGCTCGTTCTTTCGAGAATTTGTCCTTTCGTTTTGCGCGCGGCTTCCCCCCACGCTGTATCTCACTATTTTAATAAACCTCAGTTACGCCGCAAGACGGGAAATATCCCGTACGGCATCCATGTTCTGCGTGTTCGTCCTTGCGGCGGGTTTTATCGCGCTTGGCTGGCTGTTCATTGTCAGAACAGACGATATTCGTCTGCCGCCCGCGAGAGACAAAACCATAACGTTTGGCGCGCGTGGGCTTGTTCTTGTTTCAGACAACGGATCAAACGGGGCAATGGCGCTTCTTGACGGGCCTCGGGAATATCCGCGTGTGGTTGTCTTGCCGGATGGGCGCGCCGAATACCGGGAAGCCCGGAACAGGAACGCCGCAGGCGATACCGCGCCGCCGGTAAACCCCCTGTTTTTCAGAAGTAACGAAAACGCGTTCATGGACGGTATTATGGAAAAATTTCACATGGTCGCGCTCAAATTTGAAATGCTGGCCGCGAGCGGGCTCATGGATTTTATGATCTACGCGGGATCGTTGATAGTACTGCTTGTTTCCATACGTCTCGTTATGGACGCAAGCTCATGGCATTTAGCCAACCTGCTTTTGGGCGGCGTGTTTTTCGGCGGCATTCTCTATTTCGAGGCGTTCATCGACACGATACAAGTGCAAAACCTTATATCCGTCGCAGTCAAGGGGGTAATCCCCAAAAAGTACATCAGTCCGACCGCGTTCTGTTTGGCCGCGTTCCTGTTCATAAGCGTCGCCGTTTTTGTTCATGGTTTATCAAAACGAGGGCAAAAAAAAGGGAGTCGCTATGCGTAAGCGCGACAATATTTTTGCGTACTCCCGTGTCGCCGGCATATACATCGCGGCCTCCTGCGCGGCAATCATGGCATTCCGCTACCTCTTGCCGGCAGCGCCCCCTCCCCTACCCGTCTACGTTGTCCCGTGGCGGCTGACGAGCGGTTTATTGGACATTTGCGCGGTGTTTCCCGCCCTGCTGCTGGCCGGGTTAGTCATGCCGTTTGGGTGGATCGTTCAAAAGGACGAACCTTTTCCCCGGTTCTCCCCGCAATTTTTCAGGCGGCTGTCGCCGGCGCTTTTCACGGGCTTTGCGGCGGCGGCGGTATATGCGGCGGTCTTTTTTCTGATAAGTCCTTTATCCCAAAACTACTACAAAACCATGAGTTTGAAGGGAACGCTCTTTCATCAATCAAAAGCCACCGCTGAAGCGCAAGCCGTAGCCGGGCAATGGCTTGACGCCGAATATTCCATTGCCATATGCAAGCGAATCTGGCGTAAGAGCGCGGAGGAAGGCGGGGAGATATTTTCGCTTGCCGAAAGAATCAGCGCCAAAGCAACGGAAATCCGCGCTAAAAACGCGGCTTTAGAAATGGGAAAGGTATATAACATCCAACGCAAGGAAAAGCCATTGGTTTTTACGGGACGCGAACCGGTCAATGCGCAAGAAGTCCTCGCATCGGCGAAAACCGCGCTGGTCGAAAACCGTTGTTTTGACGCGCATTGGCTTGCGACCCTTGCGATGCGCTTATTGAGAACAAAAAGAGCAAGCGCCGAATACCGGCAGGCTGAGCGTATTGCGGCGCAGGCATGGGCCGCGATCAATGATTTCGCTCCTTCAGAACAGGAAAGTGAAACTTATGCTCTGTATCGTTGGAAGCGTGAAGGATATGCGGCTCTACATGACGAGAACTGGCTTCAGGCGTATCATATCTTTGCGGACCTCATCACAAAAACGCCCGCAGATCCGGATGTCGCCAACCTTTTAGCCATAAGTAAGCGGCGGACGGAAAGCCTTGCCTTCTTTATTGATGAACGGGATGTTACGCTGGGATCAATGGCGCTTAATCCCCTCTTCTCCCTCCCAATCAACGCCCAAAATGTCCGCGCGGTCATAAAAATGGCGGATATTTCGCTTTTTTCGGATTCCGCGTATGGCAGGGATGCGGAATTCCTTCTATTCGATCAGAACCATATTTTTATTGGTAGGATAACCTCGCCTTTTTGCAGGTTGTCGCCTCAAGAAATCAATGGCAAGGAACGGCTTCTTGTCATGACGCGTTCCATAAACGGAGAAACCAGCGAACAGTTTGATCCCGCTGTTGTGTGGTTTGATGAAGGCAGGAAAAGACAAGAACTATTTGATGACAACGCGCAGATGGCGTTTGATATAAGTTATCAGGATTTTATTCTTCTTACGAATCTCAGGCATGGATTGGATTCTCTTTTTTTAAATGAGCTTTTCATCGCGGGCGGCAAATTTGGTGAGTACGGCTATATAGAGCAGGCATTTCAGGCTGAAATTTTGCGCCATATTTTCAGCCTGCTAGCATTTCTTCCCATCACGGTTGTCGTCATTATTTTGGGATGGCGTTTACGGGCAAAGAAAAAGCCTTTTTTTATAGGGCTTCCCATGCTTTTTATTTTGCCGGTTGTATTTCAAGTTATCATTCACTTGTATCAAAACCTTTTCAATGCGCTTTGCATTTGGTCAGTCGCTAGTCTTGGATTTACCCTCTCAATGGTTATTTTTACGCTGGGAACCGTGCCGTTGTTTTTCTTATCGTTGCTGTTAGCCGCGGTTCAGAGGAACGGATGATTTTTATAAATGGCGCGCTCAATGCGTGAAAAGCAGGCTTCTTAATCCATTATTTGTTTTGCTTGAGGATTTTTATTATTCGCAGTAGGGGCAATACCCTGCCGCCAAACTCGTTTGCACACTATGTCTAATTGTATCTTCTTTAATTTATTTTGTCAATTTATTTCGGGTGGTATTTCGCATAACGTTCCGGCGGTACACGATGTTTTTGCAGCCCGGATAAGGGCTTTGCGTAGCAAAGACCATGGCCGCAAAAATGTGGGTGAACAAGCCGTGGGAATGAAGCGTAGCGAAATGACCTAGGCGTAGTGAACCCCTGTATCAAAACCTTCTCAATGCGCTTTGCATTTGGTCAGTCGCTAGTCTTGGATTTACCCTCTCAATGGTTATTTTTACGCTGGTAACCGTGCCGTTGTTTTTATTATCGTTGCTGTTAGCCGCGGTTCAGAGGAACGGATGATTTTTATAAATGACGCGCTCAATGCGTGAAAAGCAAACTTCTTAATCCATTATTTGTTTTGCTTGAGGATTTTTATTATTCGCAGTAGGGGCAATACCCTGCCGCCAAACTCGTTTGCACACTCTGCGCAATGGGGAAGTTTGTTCGCAGCGGGAGTGTTGCTCTGTCTTATTTTTATGTCTATCGGTTGTACTACAAAGAAAAAGTCTGGCGGCGACCTACTTTCCCGCGTGGGCAGTATCATCGGCGCGGGAGGGCTTAACTTCCGTGTTCGGGATGGGAACGGGTGTAACTTCTCCGCTATGGCCGCCAGACAAATAAAAAACAAAAGGAGGGGGTCGGGGTTAATTTTAAACGGGAGGGGCTTTGCTTTACGGCGAAGCCCAGCGGCTTGAAAAGCTCGTTTTCAAGCCAACGATAATATGGTCAAGCCTCACGGCGGATTAGTATTGGTCGGCTGAGCGCGTTACCGCGCTTGGACCGCCAACCTATCGACCAGGTAGTCTTCCTGGCGCCTTCAGGAGGGTCAAGCCCTCTGGGATGGCTTATCTTGAGGCGGGCTTCCCGCTTAGATGCTTTCAGCGGTTATCCCTTCCGAACGTAGCTACTCTGCGGTGCCCTTGGCAGGACAACAGATACGCCAGAGGTTCGTCCATTTCGGTCCTCTCGTACTAAAAACAGGTCCTCTCAACCATCCCGCGTCCATGGCAGATAGGGACCGAACTGTCTCGCGACGTTCTGAACCCAGCTCACGTACCGCTTTAATTGGCGAACAGCCAAACCCTTGGGAGCTGCTGCACCCCCAGGATGCGATGAGCCGACATCGAGGTGCCAAACCTTCCCGTCGATATGAACTCTTGGGGAAGATCAGCCTGTTATCCCCGGAGTACCTTTTATCCGTTAAGTGACGGCACTTCCACTCGCTACCGCCAGATCACTAAGACCTACTTTCGTATCTGCTCGACTTGTCCGTCTCGCAGTCAAGCCTCCTTATGCCTTTACACTCATACCCTGATTTCCAACCAGAGCGAGGAGACCTTCGCGCACCTCCGTTACTCTTTAGGAGGCGACCGCCCCAGTCAAACTGCCTGCCTATCATTGTCCCCGCTCCGGCTTCACGGAGCGGGTTAGAAACCTAATCAGACAAGGGTGGTATTTCACCGAAGACTCCGCACAAGCTAACGCCCATGCTTCGCAGTCTCCCACCTATCCTACACATGTCTAACCAAGTCCCCATGATAAGTTACAGTGAAGGTTCACGGGGTCTTTCCGTCTAACCACGGGTAACCGGCTTCTTTACCGGTACATAAATTTCACCGAGTCTCGCGTTGAGACAGCTCCCAGATCGTTACACCTTTCGTGCGGGTCGGAACTTACCCGACAAGGAATTTCGCTACCTTAGGACCGTTATAGTTACGGCCGCCGTTTACCGGGGCTTAAGTTCAGAACTTCGCTTGCGCTAACTCCTCTCCTTGACCTTCCGGCACCGGGCAGGCGTCAGACCCTATACATCATCTTGTGATTTCAGCAGAGTCCTGTGTTTTTGTTAAACAGTCACGAGGGCCATTTCACTGCGACCTATGTTGCCATAGGCACCCCTTATCCCGAAGTTACGGGGCAAATATGCCGAGTTCCTAAACGAAAGTTATCTCGCGCGCCTTAGGATTTTCACCCCACCTACGTGTGTCCGTTTGCGGTACGTTTACCTCTAGCACAGGTGTCTGGGTTTTTCTTGGCTCCCCATACAGTCAGTTCCTCAGGTTGCCCCAAGTCCTCCTCTATCGAGAAACATCCTCTTCCAATCGGATGCTGACCTACTGAAAAGCGTCGCCAGACACATTATACGCACCAAAGATAGTTCCGGAATATTAACCGGATACCCATCGCCTACGTCTTTCGACCTCGGCTTAGGATCGACTGACCCTGAGCAGACGAACTTTACTCAAGGAAACCTTAGGTTTTCGGCGAAGAGGATTTTCACCTCTTTTATCGCTACTTATTCCGACATCCTCACTTCCTG
>JAITAN010000110.1 GCA_031284105.1 Treponema sp.
GCGGATATTATCGTGTCCCTCAACCACTTTAAGGGACACGAAGGCGCGGGTTTCGGCGGCGCGCTCAAAAATCTCGGTATGGGCTGCGGAAGCCGCGCGGGTAAAATGATCATGCACAACGACGGCAAGCCGCACGTCAATCAGGACGTTTGTACCGGCTGTAAGCGGTGCGCCGCATACTGTAACGAAAAGGCGATTTCCTTTGGCGAAAACAAGAAAGCGTTCATCGATCAGGGCAAATGTGTGGGCTGCGGACGGTGTATCGGCGTATGTAACTTTGACGCCGTCTCAAACGCAACCGAGTCGTCTTCGGTAACGCTCGGCGCAAAAATCGCGGAATACGCGAAAGCCGTTGTTGACGGACGCCCTAACTTCCATATCAACATCGTAAACAATGTTTCACCGTATTGCGACTGCCACGGCGAAAACGATGCCGCGATTGTTCCCGACATCGGTATTTTCGTGAGTTTCGATCCGGTTGCGCTTGATAAAGCCTGCATTGATGCGGTAAACGCCGCGCCGGAGGTCCGTACCAGCGTTCTGCGCGAGCGGGAACATGCCCACAAAGACGCGAACGGCAATAACGATCACTTCACCAATGTTCACCCTGCAACGGATTGGCGCGGTCAGATAGACCATGCCGAAAAGATAGGGCTCGGCAGCGGCTCGTATGAACTCATCACCGTAAAATAAATGCGCTTGTTTTCTATACTACGGCGGGTGCGGAAAAAAGAATTCCTTGAAACCCAAGCCTGCACGGAATGTCCGATGCGGTTCGGTAAACCAGCCGGCATCGCCATTGCCCTTGTGGTTGTATGCTTGCTGTGGGCATTGGCCGCACAGGTGATGAACAAACCCTTCCTGCCCTACCCTACCGCGGTTTTCGCCGGCTTAATCCGGCTTGGAAAAAACGGCGTACTGGGAAGGCATGTGTCCGCCAGCATGGGCCGTCTTCTCTGGGCATTGCTCATAGGCTTTTTCCCCGCGGCGTTCCTCGGTCTTGTGTCCGGACGCTCGAAACGGCTTAACGCCGTTATTTCGCCGTTTGTGTACATCATACACCCTTTACCCAAGTCGGCGTTCCTTCCCATCATCATGCTGTTTTTGGGCTTGGGTAATGCCTCAAAAATCTTTCTGCTAGCCTTCACCATTTTTAGTCAGGTACTCCTTGCCGCGCGTGATGCATCCGAGCGTGTGAGTGAAACCTGCATCACTGCGGTACGCTCAATGGGCGCGAATCGGGCTGCGCTTTTCGTGCATGTGATCCTGCCCGCAAGCCTGCCCGGTTTGTGTACCGCGCTCCGCGTCTGCATCGGCACCGTGATAGCCGTTCTCTTTCTGGCGGAAACCTTCGCCGCGGAAACCGGACTCGGGTACCTCATTGTTGACGCATGGACAAGGGTCGCGTACACCGAAATGTTCGCGGGCATTCTCGTAATGAGCATGGTTGGACTGCTGCTCTTTGGTACGGTTGACCTTTTGGAGCGGCTCCTATGCCCCTGGGAAACATAGTTTCCAGAAGCACGGTTTCCATTCATCCGTTTGCGCCATTCTCATTTCGGAACATACTTACCGGTATTATTCGGCTTACCCGGCGTTGCGCCGCTTGAAACGGTGATGTACCAGTCCGCGGCCGTGTTTGTATCCGCTGCGCCTTCCTTCCGGCAGATCGTCCTCGTGGCAGTCGTGCTCGCGCTGGAAAAGGCGTCGTCCGGAGAAAGAAGCCCGCCGGACGCCGTTGTCCACGCCCCGTGTTCCTCCAATAGCTGCGCCGCATTCGCCACGTTGTCTGAAAACGTCTTGGAACCCCATGTGCCGTTTGCGGAAAACAGGACCGCATCCAGTACCGCGTCATCCTGATCGAGGAAGAAAACCGCATCCGTTTTCCGCAGCTTTTCCGCTGCATCCGAAAGCCAGAAATCACGCGCGGTTGATTGCGCGTCCGCTGCGGCTGCCTCGGCGCGATTTGTACCGTATTCATTAACGGAACCGTCTTCATACGTACGCAGGTGGATTACCACGTATTCGCCTTCTTCTACTTCGACAGGCTCACATTCAAACACCGGCGCATCCATGCCGTTTGTGGCCGCAAACATGCGAAGCGCGCCCAAATTACCATCGCTTAACATGTTGATCTCCACAAATTCGCCCTTCGGCTTCGAAGTTTCGCTGCGAATCTCGGTAATCACGAAAGAAGGAAGTCTGTCGTTGCGGATCCTAAAAAGGGTCAGCACGTTAAGCGTATTCTTATGTTCATCTTCAACAAGAATATCCGCGGTTACTTGTTCGCCCGCGGCCGCGCTTTCGCGTACCGTAATAGCGACATCCGTTCCATTGATTACGGATTCCACTTCCATGTCCGGTGAAAAACGCGCGGAAAGGAGCGTAACCGGCAAAGAAAACTGAAACCGTATTTCATGTGCGGAAATCGTGCGGCACCCAAGAAAAACCGGCGCGGACGCGTGCGCCGTGACGCCGAACGCTTCCTGTAGAGCCGTTTCTATATTTGAACTTGAACATGCGCAAAACAACGCGGCCGTTCCCATGATTACAAAAAACAATCGTTTCATAAACACCTCTATAGATATAGTACGGTACCGTCTTGCGTATTGCTTGGGTTATAGGTATGCTATTGTACATATGTTTATTTTGGTACAAAATCTTTCATTTTCTTATGATTCAAGACCGGTATTCTCGAAGCTGTCGCTTACGTTTGCACGCGGATGGACCGCGCTCATTGGACCGAATGGAAGCGGAAAATCAACGCTGCTCAAGCTGATTACGGGCGAGCTTGTCCCGGATAGCGGCGCGGTTTCAGGTACAGGTCTGTCCTCAAAGGCGCAGGTCTGTCCTCAAGATATGGAGGCCGCGCCGGACTGTTTCTCCGATCCTGACATTTTGAACGATCCCGCATTTTTCTCCATGGCGTCTCGATTGGAAATTGGCGATGACTGGGCCGAACGCTGGGGGACGTTGAGCGGCGGCGAGAAAAAACGCTGTATCATAGCCGATGCGTTGAGCCGTAAACCAGACGTACTCATTTTAGATGAGCCTGCAAACCACATTGACGGCTATACTATAGCGTTGCTGTATAGTGAACTGTCCCGTTTCAGCGGCGTGGGAATCATTGTTTCTCATAACATGGACTTTCTGAATAAACTATGTACCGCGGCCGTGATATTAGAACCCGCACCGGCCGGAAGCAATGAGGGCAGCCGCGCGGTGTTGATCGCGGCGAATCCCGCAGCGGCTCTTGACGCTCTTGAACAAGATGAGAATTTCCAGCGGGAGCGAAAACAAGATCTTGCCGCTTTGGTGAAAACGGTATCCCGCGCGCAGAGAGATGCGGTCCGTGTTGCGGAACAGGAAAAAAAGACCCGCATGTCCAAAAGCCGTCTGGATAAGCATGATTCCGATACGCGAGGAAAGATCAACAAAGCCCGCCTAACCGGCAAAGATCGTACCGGTGGGAAAAAAGCCGCGGCTTTGGAAAGCGTTTTGATGCAGAAGCGGTCCGAATTGGAATCGATCCGAGTGAAGGGGCTGCGGAAAACGGGCGCGGGTTTAAGCGGACAAAAGTTGGAACGTCCGGTACTGTATGCGCTCCCCGCGGGCGAGACGGGCATTGCGGGAAACATGATGCTTCTTCACCATCCCGCATTGGAAATCAGGCATGACGCCCGTATTGTGGTAAGCGGGGACAACGGCTGCGGCAAAACGTCTCTTGTGGAATACATGCTTTCGGTTATCAACCTTCCATCTCATGCGTTATGGTACCTTCATCAGGAGCTTTCGAGAGAAGATCGCGACGGCGCATTGAAAAAACTGCAAGATTTGAATAACAAAGAACGCGGAGCCGCGCTTTCCGTTGTGTACCGGCTGGGGAGTGAGCCGGAAGCCCTGCTCACGACGCGTTCTTTAAGCCCCGGCGAAGCGCGGAAACTCCTCTTCGCATTAGCCATGTTGCGGGGCGTTTCCTTCATCGTACTCGACGAACCGACAAATCATTTGGATGCGCTTGCCGTCGCCGCGTTTGCCGATGCGATCAACGATTTTTCTGGAGCGGCGCTCATCGTTACCCATGACCGGTTTTTCGCGGAAAAGACCGGAAAAACGGAATGGCGCATCCGCCGCGATGGACGGAACGCGTATGTGGAAACGATGGAGTTTGGAGAGATGCCGGAGCGCGCCCCATTGGAGCGGCGGGTTTTGCGGAACGGCGAGAAAACCGTGAAAGAATATTGAAAATTACCCTAATAAAGAAAAAAGCGTTTTATTTTTTATATTTCTCATGTTTTTTAACGCATATACTATGGTTTTCATTCTCATTCCGCCGTTTATACGATTCCATTCCATGCGAAACTTTGTTTCGCCGGCATACTCCCACGGATGAACCCGCTTCCCTTTCGGCGGTGTTCCAATGGTTTCCGGCGGCAACCGCCCCTCACCCGCCCTACAAGTGCCACGCGTACCTCCGTGTTCCATCTTCCTCGATTCTTCCCTATCGCCTGCCGCCGTTTTTTCAAGCTCCATGCGCGTCATGATGCGTTTTGACCCTTGTCGAATCAAAAGAACATACCCCCGGCGGATACCGGCAGCTTTCCCTTCCCAACCAACGCCTAAAACACCCATTC
>JAITAN010000115.1 GCA_031284105.1 Treponema sp.
TTTCCGGCGGCCGAAGGGATTTCGAGGGATTTGCACCCGCTATGACAAACTTGCCCGTATCTTTTCCGCTTGTATCTATCTCGCTTGTATTTGTATTGCTTTGCCTTGTGTGAACACGCCCTAATCAACGGCCTGTTCACACGACTCTTCGTTTGATAGAGCTTATACGCGGCAGGTAGGGTGTGGCAGGTCTAACCTATAAGGGGGTCTGGTGTGGTAGGCTAGACCTCTCTTGGTATATGGACGGGTGATCACCTACCATTCGGGCAGATGAAATATCTTGTGCAAGCTGGTGAAATATCTTCACACGGACGGGTGAAACACCTTAATCATACCGGATCAAACGCCTTGATCGTCCCTAATCAAATGCCATGTACCGCACGGCGCAAATACTTTGTGTAAAACGGGAGAAAGACCTTCATAGGACTGGTGAAGACATTGTGCAGAGTGAGTATTAGCCTAACACGCGGGCGGGTGCGTGCATGTCTAAAGACGGAGCGAACGGTATGGCGAGGTTGGGATGCGAGCGTCCCGCCTGCCATGATACGAATACATACAAGTCTGTTTCAAAAAGCAAAAAGCGTTGAAACAGGCTCTAAAACTAGAGCGAATTCACTCTAACGTTAAGAGAGGAAAGGGAAGAGTCGAGGAGGATGGAACACGAAGAGAGTGGACTACTTTTTACAATTTTATTGCGAATCATTCGTACACACGTTTTTCTATCACTTACAGGTTAAAGAAGCGAGTTTAAGGCAACGGTTAACGCTACCGTCCCACGCCAACGTACGTGAGACCCATTCTTTCAACATCTCCCCGCTTGTAGATATTCCGCAAATCAAAGAAGTAAGGGAGCGTGAGCAATTCCTTTATTTTATTCAAATCAAGGTTTCTGAATTGGTTCCACGGCGTAAGTATGACAAGCGCATCCGCGCCCCTTGCCGCTTCGTACTCGCTGCGAGTAAACGTTATCGAATCCTGAATACCGGCAAGACGCCATTCCGCTTCTTCCATTGCGGCGGGATCAAAAAGGCGCAATCTCACGCCCGATTCCACAAGTCTTTCACAAATGGTAATGGCGGGGGACTCCCGCATGTCATCGGTGTTCTGCTTGAACGCCAGTCCTAACACGGCGATGATTTTTCCGCGTATATCGCCCATTTCCGCCTTGATCTTCTCTATCATGCGGAGTTTCTGTCTTTCATTAGCGGTAATCGCTGCTTCGATAAGCGACATTGGTTCGCCGTGTTCCTTGCCGATTCGCGCCAGCGCCAAGGTGTCTTTGGGGAAACATGACCCGCCGTAACCGGGACCCGGGTGGAGGAATTTGGAACCTATGCGTCCGTCTTTGCCCACGGCTTTGGCGACATCCTGTACATCCGCTCCCGTTTTCTCGCACAAATTCGCAACCTCGTTGATAAAGGTTATCTTCAACGCCAAAAAAGCGTTAGATGCATATTTTATCATTTCCGCAGATTCAAGATTCGTTTCGATGTACGGCGTTTCATTGAGATACAACGGACGGTAAACTTCTTTCATAAGGGAGCGGGCTTTTACGCTTTCCGTACCGATAACCACGCGATCCGG
This sequence comes from Treponema sp., assembly GCA_031284105.1. Classification (GTDB taxonomy): domain Bacteria; phylum Spirochaetota; class Spirochaetia; order Treponematales; family Breznakiellaceae; genus JAIRKH01. The sequence goes on from JAITAN010000115.1 coordinate 1,585, forward strand.
ATGGGTAAAATCATATACGGCGGTACCTTCGCGCAAGAATTCGGGGTTTGAAACCACCTCAAATGGAGCTACCGCTCCTCGCCGTGTAAGCTCTTCTTGTATCCATGTCCGTACCTTACGTCCCGTCCCGATTGGAACGGTGCTTTTGTCAACAATAACCGTCCACTTCTCAATGACGCGTCCGATTTCTCGTGCAACGGCTTCCACATACTGCAAGTCCGCGTTCCCGTCATCCGCGGGCGGAGTGCCGACCGCAATGAACACCACCTCGCTTGCCGCTACTGCGCCGGAAAGGTCCGTGGTAAAAGACAGTCGCTTCGCTTGAATGTTTCTTACCGCGACATCCTCAAGTCCCGGCTCAAAAATCGGTATGATCCCTTTCTTGAGCGATTCGATCTTTTCTCTGTTGCTATCAACACACACGACCATATTGCCGAAATCCGCAAGACACGCTCCCGATACGGAGCCTACGTATCCTGTTCCTATCATTGCAATAGTTACCATTTTCTCTCTTCCTATGCTCCATCAGCCATTTTTCTGAATATTTTGTTTTTTTGATACAATTCTTCGTAATTGCCGCTATCAACAATAACACCCTTATCCATCATGTAAATAACATCGCAATTTTTTACCGTAGTGATACGGTGCGCTATCATAATGATGGTCTTTTTATGTCCGATTCGTTTGATAGCGTCCATGATCGCCGCTTCTGTAACCCCGTCCAATGCGCTTGTCGCCTCGTCGAGTATCAGCACCGATGGGTTATGGTACACGGCGCGGGCAATGCCGATACGCTGGCGTTGCCCGCCTGAAAGACGAATTCCCCGTTCCCCAATCACGGTATCATACCCCTGCTCCAGCTCATGCAGTACAAAATCGTGGATATTCGCAATTCTCGCCGAATTAATAACCGCCTTATCGTCTATTTTATCAGGCGCAATGCCAAACGCTATGTTGTTCCGTATGGTATCGTCCATTAAATAGATAGATTGCGGCACATACCCCAGATTCATCTGCCAACTTTTCCGGTTTTCATCGGTTATTTCAACATCGTCAATAAAAATCGTACCCTGTTGAGGCTCCAGAAGTCCCAGCATTATATCAATAAAAGTAGTTTTTCCGCATCCTGTTGAACCGACCAACGCAATTGAGGTATTGGCTTTTATACACAGACTTTGATTTTTAATCACTGTTTTTTTAGCATTCGGATAGGAAAATGTGATGTTCTCGAATCTGATGCTGTTGTGAAAATCCAGTCTCGGCATAGCACTGGAGATCGGTTTTCCATTGGGAAGTTCAACCAGCGTACGGTACAGCTTATCTACAGTCGTCTTATTATAGCGCAAGCCGGTGAAGCACCGGTAAATTTTCTGTAAATTCGGCAACAACCGGTATGCGCCGAAAGCGTAAATAGTCAATGACGGCAGGAAAACCTCTAAAGCCTGCCCCGATGCTATCATAATGACAATAATGCCGATAATGCTGCTGAACGCAACCGTCTCCAGCAAGAATTTCGGGAGGTCGGAAACCGTTTCATTTACCGCAGTGTTTCTTGCCACTTTTTTTAACGGGACGCTGAAAAGGTCTAGAAACACTTTTTCCTTTCCCAGTATTTTTACATCTTTTATCCCGCCGAATGTTTCAAGAACATATTTATTCTTGAGAACGCTCAAAGCGTACCGTTCCTTTCCTTTTCGATCAAGAAATTTTCTTACCGTATAGAAAATAAAAATATACAATAAAGAAAAAACAACACTGATTATCACCGCGAGAAGAGGATTTACCATAACCAGCAAAACAATAACTGAAAGAGATATTATCAAACTTGCAATGAGGTTTAGAATATTGAGCAAAACACTGGTAACAAAATTATTTACTTCATTCAAAATTTGCTGGGTTATTAATGCGGTATTTGTATTTAGAAAAAAGATATACGGCTGCCTCAAGTACTTTTCAAAAAGCCTCATCGAAATAGAATAATTTCTCTTTCCCGTATATGAATAAAGAGTGTAGTGAATAAAAGAGAGAGAGAGGTTGCTTAATGCCATAACGATCACAACGGCAATGCCGAAAACAATAATAAATTGCGAATCCGAAGAAAAATTAAAGAAGACATATATTTTCTCTAAATAAACATTGCTGTGGATCATGCCGGCGTTTGAGATCATGGCTATAAACGGACCAACGGAACCTATTCCAACTAATTCGATAACTCCCATGATAAGAATCAGAAAAAAAATTACAATGAGCTGCTTTTTCTCGCGGCTATCAAGAATGTCGAAAACAAGTTTAAAATCCAGCATTTCTCCCTTCTTCCTCTCTTTTTCTTCTTAATAATGGTGTCCTACACCAATAAATATTTCATCGTACAACGGCATTTTTCCGGTTTCAATTATTTTGTTTAGATTATAGCCGACACTTATGCGCAAATAAAAACTGCGCCATGTAAGCGGAAAGGCGATAAATTCAAAACCGGATGAGCAAATCGGTTTTGATAAAAAGTAAGCGTCCTTCCACTCTGTATATCTTCCCTTGGACCAGGAAACATCTTGTTTCCCGTGTAGAAGCGCCGCGTCAATAAACGGCGAAACATGGAAATCAAAGTTAAAATAACGCAACGCTCTCACACCGAACCATTCTGACGGCACAAAATGCAGAATTTGAAGAGGGAAATCCGCGCTTAATACGAGCATAAAGTCGGTGTTTTCCGCTATAAGCGTACTGTCTCTTATACCGCGGAGTTTGTCCCCAACCTCAGTATATGCAGGGTACTGTCCGTCAAGAAAATTATTGGTAAATACCCACTGGTTAAACGACAACCGCCCGGAAATGCCGAAAAAAGAAGTGATTTTTTTATATGCCAGAGTGGAAACATTATAATTAACATCCCAATCGTTTCTATGCATGTTATAAGTATTTGTATTGCCGATGGAGACCTCCAACCCGTTCCGGTAATTTTCAAACCAATTTATTTTTCCAAAACCGAGGGTATGCGAAAGCTTTGTTTCTGGACCTTTTCTTAGTTCATCCTGTTCCGTGAAATTGTAATTGATTTTTTGGGTAATTTTTGGGGTATACGTTAATTCTCCAAAATCGCCGATTTTTAGTCCTAACGGTATTTTCCACGAGGCGTACAATGCGCTTGACATGTAAAACGGAACGAATTCGCCGAAGTTATCCTGATATGCAGCGCCGTTTTCTTCACTGAAAATAAAACTTTGCTCAAAACCGAGTGTAATTGTTGTTTTTTTCCAAGGGATATCCATTGAAATACCGGTGGTATTTTTATAATAAAGAGGCTCTCCAAAAGTGTAGCTAAAGTCATGATCAAAATTGAAATTCCAGTGAAATCCTTTGAATCTAAACGGCGTATCCGAATCGATGCCGATGGTTATGGCTCCTTCGCTCCATGTAATGTTATTACCCTGCATCTGCTCCTCATCAAGCATATAGCCGATATCCAGACGCAAGGGCTGCATAGTGCCTAGAAAATTGTAATCTCTGATCTTTAATTCCAAATCAAGCCCGTCGCTGGTGCTGTATTTCGGCTCAGGCAACATGATAAAATTCCGTGTATCTACGGTTTCTACCACAAGATAAACCGGAATTCTGTTTTCACCGTCTTCGGGTTCCCCCATAGTATAGGTAATACGCGTCGATTCCAGTACCCGTGTATTTAAAAGCAGTTGTTCTTTGTCATGGATATATTTTTCCAGTCTTGTTTTTCCTATTATTTCTTCACCTTCGTTGATTTGCGCAATATAGGACACGGCCCACGGCTTGGTACGTCCCGTTATCTGGAATAGTGCGCTCTTGATATAAAAAACCGTATATTCTTCATCAGCGCCTTCCCGATCTTGAGCATATATTGGAAAGATCAGGAAATAAGAGAATAAGAAATACAAGAAAAAAAGGAGGGGATTTTTTTTATTCATATTACTTCTCCGCCGATGATACGGACTATTCTTTCAATCTCCATTTTTTCCTCCTTTTCAATGGCAATAGCAATACAGCTATTTCGGTCCGGTACGATAAAGGTGAGCTTATCCGCTTTCTTTTTTTTATCATTGAACAGCGCGGCCATAAAACGCCCGGTTTCTTCCATACACGAATGGGGCGCTCTTGTCTCATAACCGAAAGAAACTAAAAGCCGCATAATTTTTTCAGCACGTTCCGGCTCCGTTATGCCGAGCGACCGCCCCAGATCGCAGGCGCGCGCGATCCCCCACGCCACGGCCTCGCCGTGGGTAAGGCTTCCCAGTCCGACGGAAACTTCCAAGGCATGACCAAAGGTATGTCCCAGATTCAAAAGAACGCGCCGGGTTCCCGTCTCTTTCGGATCCGCTTCAACGATGCGTCCCTTTATTTCGACTGCCTTTGCTATACATGCGAGCAGTTCAGAGCGCAAAACGATGTCTCGCAAAACGCTTGTTGGAAAATTCGGTGAAACGAAAGCGTCTTTCAGCCCTCCGATGCGGTCAAGGAAATCATCATTACTATCCAAAATAGCGGTCTTTATGAGTTCCGCAAACCCCGATTTCCATTCCCGCATGGGCAATGTGGACAGCGTTTCCAGCGGCATGATGATGAGTGGACTTGGATAAAAGGTTCCGGCAAAATTCTTTATGTTAAAAAGGTTAAAGCCGGTTTTGCCGCCGGCCGCGGCGTCAACCATACCCAACAAGGTAGTGGACACAAGCGCGAGTTTCGCGCCGCGCATATACACTGAAGCGGCAAATGCCGTCATATCGGTTATCACGCCGCCTCCTACGCCTATGAATACGCCGTCTCTTCCGAGACCCGCATCTTTTGCCGCTTTAAGGATTTTTTCAACATGTGCCCAATTCTTGGCGGTTTCTCCTGCGGGCAGCACACATATCCCGCATACCTGTAATGTGTTTTGATCCCCGCTGTTTTGTATCTGTCCTTTACCGGCGATACTCGCCGCAATACCGGTGGTATTCTCATCACAAACAAGCACGCATGAAGAAACGCTGCCGATTATGGAACGAATACTATGAATAGATTCTTCTATATGAATCTCTGATACAACGGTACCAAAAGTAAATGTTACATTCATATTATTTATATATAATACCACATTCTACGATTAAATACTAGGGCGTGTTCACATGTCAACACGCCCTAGGGCGGGACAGGCCCGGCATGGTCATAGAATGACGCGGTCATAAGACCGGTTGATTCCATCACAGAATCAGTTGATTCTGTCGTAGAATCAGTTGATTTTGCCGCGGTAGCCGGCACAAAGATTTCGCTATTCGGACTGCTGTCGGGAGGCGGTCTGTCCATTGTTGATAAGAGCGGGCATATAGCCGCGTTTACCCGCAAGGCGGGAGCGGAAGAAATAAAAAGCCTGACCGGAAACGGGGGGCGGGAAGAGACAAGTATGGACAAGTTGGAAGAAATCAAGGCGCGGAGCGAAAGCCTGTGTGCGGGACTTGCGGCGGAAAAGGAAAAACTCGCCGCGTTCCAAAGAGAAAACGCCGAACTCAAGAACGCCGGAAAGAACGCCGGAGCTGCCGCGTATTTCGGACGGCTGCGGGACGAGGGGAAACTGCCGCCCGCGCGGTCTGAAAAGGCGGTCGCATTGGATACCGGATTATCCGATGAGACGCGGAAAGGCTTCCGAGAGGTATGGAGCGGCGTGAGCGCACGGGAAGGAGAAGCGCCTGAGCGACTTTGACGAAGCGGCGAAAGCGATGTATGCGGAAAATCCCGCGCTGTTTGAGGAGGGCATTGCATGAGGCGGGCGTATAGAATGGAAACGGCGGTAGAGCCGTGAAGCGGCGTGGTGCAGGGTTCCGCAGAGACCACGGTCAAAGCGCCCGGAGCGGACGGGTCTGGGGATTTTATCGGGGTATACGCATTTGAAGCGAATGAGCGGAAAGAAGCGGGCGATGAAGCGGGGATTGCGCTATCCGGTGTGGTGCAGGCGCCGGCGGGCGGAACGGTGAGCGCGGGCAGGAAGGCGGTATTGAAAGGCGATGCGCGCGGCGTGTTCGTCAATGCGCCGGAAACGGAGGGGCGGTACGCGGTCTGCGGAACGTTCCTGCAGTCGGGCGCCGAAGGCGGGTATGTGGATATGATTATCGAGCGGGGAAGCGTAACGATTCCCGAAGCGTAAGGAGGAAAGAAATGGCGAGAGAGTATGGGTATGTGAGCCTGCCGTTAAGTAATTTGGCGGCGGACATTTCGACAAAAGCGCGGGAGGGGCTGGTTGCGCCGCGTATATTCCCGCGCATTGTGGTTGCAAAGCCGGCGGGCAAATATGCGGTATTCGATGAAGAGGATGCGCTTAAGGTGCCGGATGCGGCGCCGGCGGGAGAGCGGAGTCGTGCAAACGAATTCTATACGTCAGGCGGAATGGAAGGTTATAAGACAAGCCGTTACGGGAGCAAGGCGTTTATCGAAGAGGACGAACCGCGGTTTATAGAATGCCCATTCAAATTGTGGGCGCGGCGCCATGTGGAAACGCCGGTAACGAAACCGGAACCGGCGCAGGAAAAACGGGCGGCGGACGTGGCGTTGAACCTGATCGGGCGGGCGGCAACGCCGTCGGGCAAAGGGACTGCAACCGGCAGGAAATGATCGAACGCGTCGGACACGACCGGAGGCGACCCCGCGGTGGACATCGGGGCGGCGATTGGGCAGATGTTTTTCCTGCCGAATCTGATGCTTCTCCCCGAAGCGGTGTACGATGCGGTAGAATACCGCCCGCGCCTGCTGAACAAACTGGGCGAGGCGAACCTAGCGAAGCTGTTCCGCGTCGACCGCGTCGTTATATCGAAGGGCACGGCGGATTTCAGCAAACGGAGCAAGGGCAAAACGCTTACGCCGTCCGGTCTCTGGGGGAACGGCGTGGCGCCGGCCTGCACGAGCGGCGCGTGGAATGAGCCGTGTGCGGGTAAGACGCCGATGGTGAGGTATCCGTAGGCGGATCGACGGCTATGTGGTGCGGATGTGGGACGATGAGGATGACAAGGACAAGATTCCGTCCGAGCTCGTTGAAACGTGGGGAAACGGGAGCGCGGAACTATTTACAATCAACAGCGATGCGAGCGGAACTCTTGGCAATATGAATGG
>JAITAN010000019.1 GCA_031284105.1 Treponema sp.
CCGTCCCATGTCAGGAAGTCTGTTCCGGTACGGTCAGAATGGCCGCGCTTTCTATGACCCGCGGCTTTTTCAGCCCGCCGCTTCCGGAGCCGCTGAACTGCGTCCGTATCTCCGCTTTCCATGCGCCGGCGCTCAGTGCAGGCAGTACCCCAAGCACTTTTGACGCCGTGTTCCCCCCGAGATGGCCTTCTACCTTCACCCTATGCGTAGCATCCTCCGCGGATACGAAATATACGCCGATCTCGGGGTCGTCTCCGGCTATTTTTATCTTGCGCCCCGCTATGCTGAATATGCCGCCGGGGGTAAGCGCATCGTTCACCGATTCCGTGGTTATGTCCGTAACTTCATCGATATAGCCGCCGGCGTTCGCCACGCCTTCCACCTCCACCGCGATATGTTCCGTAAGGGCGCGGAGCGGGGCGCGGGAGCGGAACCGGAAGGTTACCGGATGCTTTTCCGTATCATGACCTTCGGTAACCTTGTCGAATGTACCGCCTACGTTAGGGTGAATCGAGAAGTACCCCGTGTTGACGGCGAAACCGTCGCAGAGTTGATACGCGGCTTCGTCAAGGAACCGTTTTACATACCCCACGAGGTCGTCGTAGTTGCCGGTGAATCCGCCTCTGGTCTTGAGGGCGGCGCAGATCTCCTCGATGGAAAGGCACGCCTCGTTAATCGTACGCGCAAGATAGGCGCCTTCTACATTGAGAAGATAATTGGGGTAGAGTTTTACGCGGATGCGGTGTAAAATCTCAGGTATGGCATTAATGAGCGCCATAGCAACCTCCTTACTTTTTAGCGTATTTAACGCCGATGCCGCGTTAAATGGTGTCAATTCTATAACAACGTATGTACCGTGTCAAGAAGAGGTATATATCGGGGGGATACGTGCGTTTTCTATAGTTTTCTATAGTTTTCTATAGAGGCATCCGGTACCTTCGGCGCCATTTCAATACGCGGCATTTCGGATACGGAGCAGCGGCGTCCGTTCCATGGTTCATGCGGCCAGCCGCATCCCCGCGTGACCGTGCGGACGGTTGAACGCCTATCGGGATGCCGGCCGCTCTTTTCAGTCGGGAATACGCGGAACGGTGTGTACAGAGCGCGTAGTACGGGTAACACGGCGTTTAATTTCCGCATACCACACCGATTTACCGGTAAAATATTCGCAGAACGCACCCAAACTTACGCCTGTAATAAAGCCCGCTCCTAAAAACGGCGGCGTAATATACACGACGCTTTTCCCAAACACAAAAAAAGACGCCAGAAAGAGTTGGCTCACGTTGGAAAGCATGGCGCCTGCGGTACCAATTCCAATAAAACCGATGCGGCTTCCGCATAGCCGGCGTAGGAAAAACATCGTGAAAGCCGACAGTACGGTGCCGGTAAGCGAAAAAAGAAACACATAGGAAAAGAGCGTGCCTGTAACCAGCGCCTGTCCCAGAATCTTAATCAGTACTAGCAGAAAGAAATCGCCCCATCCGCATAAGTCCAGGGCAAGCATCAAAGGAAGATTCGCAATGCCGATCCGCATGAATGGTAGGGGTTTGGGGATCATGTATTCGATGGATGAGAGAAAGAGGCAGAGCGCGCCTAGAAGAGCAATGGGCTTGACCGCGTCAAGCCGAGCGGTACCGCCAACGCGGGCCTTACCATGTGGTTGCATCAAGCCCTTCCCCGTTTCTTTCACCGCTTTCTATGACCACGAAAGCATTATTCGGCAGACATGCTACCCACTGCCCCGCGGCGTTGATATGCCCTTGTGCAACACAGGTCTGATTAGCGCACGGGGATGACAGCACACGCGCCTTGTTCCCGTGAATCTCCACCACCGTGTCTCCCAAGGGCCCGGCAACCGTTACGGTCTCTTCCGCGTCCAAAGGGAATATCCATGTATCGTCTTCTCCACGGATACTCACCCGTACACCATTATATGGTTTTGCGTAACCAACAAAAGCAGATAAAACAACCATTCCCAGAGAAAGAAGCGCCACTACCGCATCCAGCGGCTTGAATAAAATCGGGGAATTCTTAGAAAAGAGGGAAAAGATAGGAAACAAGGGAAATACCGCTTTACTCACGCGTTATGAACGCTGTTCGGCGATGGCTATGGCAAGCTCGACTTCGGATATGCTCATGCCCAGCCGAGCCGCTATCAAGTTAGGAGAAAACCCTGCCTTGGATAGTTCCGCAATCTGTTCAAGCGCGGACTTTTGTTCGTCGTGAATCGTATGCGGCGCTTCTTGCGGTTGATCTTCGCCGGTTCCGTGTTGTTCGCCGCTTTCGGCGCTATATTCCTCATGTTCCTCTTGTCGTAAAGGTCGGGCGCCGGCTTCACCCTCCGGCGCATTCTGTACCGTCGAGTTATACGCATTGACACGCGCTTCTACAAGCCGTTTTCGTCCAAGTTCGGCATACATATCCTCATTCGCGCGGCGTTTCGCCACTTCCTGATCGTACAGCAAGATACGTTTATCAACATCGTCTAACAGCGTCCTAATCGTCTTGATTCTATCTTCAATGAGCGTCGCATCACGATCCGTCGCGACATCTATTTCGGCGATCAATTTGGACACCTCATCTTTGAATTCCGCCAAGATACGTTCCTGTCCTGTTCTGCGCCGCATATATGTATTGCAGTATATAAAGAAAAGCGCGCATAAACCAAGACTAACGATAGAAATAATCGTACTAGTATCCATCTTACCCGCTTATATCGACATTCTTCCCTAATTGAGGATCCCATAGGGTAGGAACATCGCCTTCTTCGTGCTTTTTATCATGGCGCCGTTCTCCATCTTTTCCGGCAAACCTCTGTGAACCCCGGTCGCTTACCGCTTCGGCGCCCTCACCGATATTATGAGATTCATGTACCGCTTGAATATTCGCTTCGGTTTTCTCTTGTATTCTGATATTCTGCAACGCCTGCTGTATGACCATCCCTTCTTTTTGCACGGTCTGAGACTTTCCTATTGAGTCAAGCTGATTAAACATAACCTGTAGATCAAGCGGTTGAATTGCCATCTTTTTCAGTCATCCACGTATTCAGGCTCTCTCTTTGCGTCTTTGTCAGGCTCTTCATATTTAACGGCGCGAATAAGATTGCCTTCCAAGATAAAGGTTGCGGACCGGTATTCATTGCGTATATTCTCAACCACATCGCGGACAATGATTTTGGTGCCCGCATATATTATATTTGCAATGGACACCCGTCCCCGCGTCTTGATCGCGTTCTGTTCTTCCTGCTTTTGATTTAATTCTTTATCGATATTCTGCAATTCACTAGTCAAATTGTTTCTCTGATCCATGAGTTCGTTCAGTAAAAACTCTTTATCTTCAGGAAGGTTCTTTCTTTGGGCTTTTATGTTGATGAGCGCCTGCAATTCGGCTTGTACGTCTTCAAGTTCCTTTTCACTACTTGACTTTTTAAGCAGCAGTTGATCAATAGCTTCTTTTATCTTGGGATCGATACCTACTTCACAGACGGTTTCTGTACTGCCGGATGAACTGCCTATGATCTGTGCATTGATTTCCTCAGAAGCCCTGAGTCTTCCGCCCACGATGCGCGCGCGTTTTCCCTGACACACGATCCGCTTATAAGCATCCACCTGCGAATTGATGATACCGTCAGATACTACGACCATGTCGCCGGCATCAATAATAGCGTTTTCTATGAAACGCGCCCATATAGATTTTCCTGCCTTCACATGACCGGTAGACTTCCCCGTTATGCCTTGAGCGACAATAACATCGCCTTCAGCTTCCAACTCGGCGCGCTCGACGGTACCTTTTACCTCAATGTTTCCGGCTGCTTTTACAGAAAAACCATCTTCCACATTTCCGGTAATCACAACAGTACCCAAGAAAATGATATTGCCGGTCTTAAGGCACACATTACCCTCTACCACAAATACCGGCTCAACGTTGATAACCCCGCCGGCAAGCATGACCTGTCCGTTAATATCGGCAAGAATCACCCGTCCGTCTTTGTCCGCATGCACGTTTTTCCCAATCGGCAACGGAATGTCCACGCCGTCCTTTGCTGGAAGATAGTCGCCTTTAACCGTCTTTCCCTTTATAGCCTCTTGAGCCGGAATTTTTACGGCAACCGGTTGATTTTCGACTACATTTTGGATGATCTGGAGATCCTTAAAGTCAACCTTACCGTCGCGGCTTTCCCGCAAACGAATCTTGTTCGGATTGGTTTCAAATTTGTATTCTATGTAAGCATTCCGCCCATTGACTTCCTTTGTACCTTCCGCAACCAAAACCGGCGTCTTATAGACAGGGTAATCTACAAATCGTTCTATAACGTCTTTTTTAATTCCGTACACCACGCGGTTATTACGCAGAAAGCTGGTGATAACATCATAGGAAAGATCGCTACCCCTCGCACCTGCCGGTTCTACAATTATGGAAGCTTTCATGTCATTATCCGTGATTTCTATTCTCATGCTGCTGTCATGGCTGTAGTTACGCTCAAAGGTCCCAACTTTAACATATATGCCTTCAGCTTCCTTGACAACAGAGCGGACGATTTCTTTGTCAACATCTTTAACAAACCGGTCATTAAGCGCCTGTACCGCCATTGCTTCGATGGCGAATCTGCCCGATCCGGCAGGGGGTTTTACTTTAAGCATCACTCCCTCGGCGGTTAAACGGACAAAAACTTCTCCATCCGTGTTTACTGCAACCACTGAAGCGATTTCTCCATCCGCGCCTACGCCGCCGGTACTGGTCCTTGTTACCTGCGCCGCAGCCTTACCGTAGGCTTTGATTTTCCAATCTTTTTTTCCAGCGCCCAAAATACCATTGAATCCCCGTTCAATCACTTCGTATTCAATGTGGCGTAGCGGAAGATCGAGCAGGGTGCTGGCTTCCGCAAGGGCGGCATCTAATGTCGGACCTTCGGACTCAACACTATGAATCGTTCTATCCAGTTCAAGCTGTTCTTTCATCAATTGTTGTAGTTTGACAAAATCTATCACGGTTGCCTCCTTTGAAAGTTACAGGTTATAGCACCTTATAGCTTAAAATCTCTCTTATACAAGCCCCTTCCGCGCATTGGTCAATTTAGCCTTCAAATGAAGTATCGCCTTTGAATGAAGTTGCGACACCCTAGACTCCGTAACGTTCAAAACCTGACCAATTTCTTTAAGGGTCAAACCATTATAATAGTATAACACGAGTATTTTTCGCTCCTTTTCGGGTAATTCTTTGATATATTCCTTAAGTACCCGCTTAGTTTCGGATTTCTCGGTAATTACATCGGGGTTAAGGCTAGAGGGAGCCTCGATACTCTCCCCAATAGAAATCTTGTCGTTCTCATCACCGGAAAACCACACATCACTTAAAGAAAGCATAGTAGTTGATGTCGTTTTTGTTAAGAGTTTGAGATACTCTTCTTCTTTAAGCCCGAGCGATAGCGCAATCTCCCGATCTGTCGCAACCCTGCCAAGCTGCGCCTCAAGCGTGCCGATGGCATCCTCAATTTCCCGCGCCTTCTGACGTACCGAACGTGGAACCCAATCTATTGAACGAAGTTCATCAATAATAGCGCCTCGAATACGGGTAACGGCGTATGTTTTGAACTTAACGCCCTTTTTGGGATCGAATTTATCTATAGCGTCCAAGAGCCCGAAAACACCGAAACCGACAAGATCATCAAACTCCACTGTAGGCGGCATCCCCACCGCAACCCTGCCCGCTACGTATTTTACCAATGGCGCATATTGCTTAATAAAAAATTCCCGAATTTTCGGATCTCTTGCCTTACGATACTCAATCCAGTGTTCGTCTTCTGTTCTTTGCTCAAGAGGGATATTCCCCATTATCACCCTCATTCTTGTCGTAGTATGGTTTTTATCGCGCCTGCGAGTTTTACGGGGTCGTAATTTTTTCCCACAAATTCAGCCGCCTTTCCAGAACGTTTTTGGGAATGCGGCTTAAACAATTCATCTTCTCTTTTCTCGACAAAAGCGTCAACCATGCTTTCCTCCATATCGGACAGCGTCCCGTCTTTTAACGGCATGGCTGTATTTGTAAAAAGATCCGCCTTTTCGTCTGACGGCGAATGCGCCGCCAAAGAATCCGTTCCGCTATCCATCGTTTCAGTATAGCCGCTTTTGGGATCCTGATCTAGTAGTCTGCTTGCCGGCAACGCGCCCGACAGCGCATCATTCGAAGCGCCAACGGAGACCGCTCCGGTTTTTGCAGTTTCCGCGCCTTCTACGGTCCCAGCCGGTGCGCCGTCTGTAATTTCAGTGGTTTCAGAGAGTTTTACACCTGAATCATCCGACACAGAAATATCTACATAAGAACCGGCAGGCTGTATATTTCCGTCCATAGCAGTCGCCGCATCAATCAAAAAACGTTCCGTAACCAGATGAATAAGTTCTGACAACACGAAAGAAAGCAGGGCAAAAACAAAGGCGCGGACGAAGAGCATCGGAAAACCGGCTCTACCGATAATTCCGACAACGAAGGATAAAAGAAAGGAGCCGCCCGCAATGATACCGCTTGTTTTTACATGCATCGTTCACCTCATGTGCGGTTGAAAAAACGTTTCACCATAAGCGCAAAACCGCCGCCCTCATGTCTGACTTCAGTTTTGTCCATACGCTCCACAAGATGTTGCACGCAAAGCGATGCCTTACTCTTCGGCTCGATAACCGTGAAGGGTTTAGTCCTTAATACGGCTTGAGAAACCACCGGATCATCATAAATAAAACCAAGGTACTCTATCTTGAGGTTCAAAAACTGCCCCGCGATATTGATCATCCGGTCGGCAACCTTTTTCGCTTCTTCGGCGCTTTTCACCCTGTTTACCACGAGTTTCAGCCCGATTTCAGTCTTATCCATCATTTCCGTGGCGATTATCTTGGTAATACCATAGGCGTCGGTGATCGCCGTTGGTTCCGGCGTTGTAACAATGATCGCATCATCCGCCGCAATGATGAAGTCCAGCACATTTCTGGAAACGCCTGCGCTTGTATCAATAATGAGAATGTCCGTATTGGAAAGCGTAATAAGTTCTTGGATGAAGTTTTCCCGCTGCTCTTCCGTAAGGTTTGCTATCTTGGAAAGCCCGGACGCGCCCGCGACAATGGAGATACCGTATTCGGTTTCTTCCAAAATCTCCTTCATGGTTTTCTGCTGACGCATCACATGAAAAAGATTGTATTTGGGAATAAGACCAAGCATAACATTCACATTGGCGAGTCCCAAGTCTGCATCCATAACAACTACTTTCTTACCAAGCCTAGCATAGGCAATAGCTATATTGACCGCAATATTGGTCTTTCCAACGCCGCCTTTTCCACTGGTAACGGTGATGATACGGCTTCTTTTCTGCTCCCATGTCTTAACCGGCGGATTTTTCTCCACCGCCGATGCCGAAACCTCGCTTCTTTTTCGCATCATTTCACGCAATTTTTCTGCTTGATCTTCCATGATAATCCTCTTAACAATCCTTGTTATATAAAGTAAAGCCTATTTTCTCCATTGTATCTGCTCTGCGTCATCGTGAGGGAAACGCTCTTCAATCTTTGATCTTTTAACATGAAACCCTTCCAAGTTGATAAGAAAGCGCACCACAGACGCCTTCTGAATATCACTCGGCACCTTCTGTCCATCCGTTATATACGATACAAGCTTTCCTTTTTCCGAGATCGCGCTTATCACATTACCCATGCGTATGGTTTCATCTAATTTGGTGATAATCACGGAACGGTAATTAAAAGGCTCAAACTGACGTAAAATTTCTTTTATATCGCTTGATTTTGTCGTTGCCGCAACAGCAAGATGTATCTCCGCATGAGGACCGCATGCGTCCAGGAGTTGTTTCATCTCGCCCAGTTTAGCGGAATCACGTGGACTCTTTCCTATAGTATCGACTAAAATAAGGTCAACCTCATCAGAATATTGAGCTATTGTTCTTTTTAGATCATCGTAATCCTCGACATAGGAGACGGGCAGTTCCATGATATTACCGTACGCTTCGATCTGGGCTTTCGCGCCGATACGAAAAGCGTCGATGGTTATCATCCGTACCGAAACCGGCGGTTTGACGGAGTTTCCTATCCCATAAATAGCCGCAAGTTTGGCAATGGTAGTCGTTTTTCCCACGCCCGTAGGACCTACCAGCACCATGATACGGGGTCTCTTATAGATTTTTGCTTCTTTATAGATGAGAATGGTCTCGCCTATCCATTCAAGCGCCTTATCCTGTACCGCGTCATAATTGTTGAGACCCTCAAGGGAAATCTCTTTTTTACATCGTTCGATGATATTCTGAATATAACTTTGTGAAAAATCATTCAGTTCAAGCGCTTCACGCAGCCGAACAAGCGTAGAATGAGAGTCTTGCTCATGATCGGCGGAATCTCCGGCCCTAACGTTCAGTTTTTCCTTTATGGATTTCATCTCCTCAAGGACCTTCGCCAAGGTTGGATCTTCTTTTTTTACCGCGTTTCCCATTTCAACAAGCCGTTTCTTTTCCTCATGAAAATCAAGTGTTTTTTTAGGCTCGGAAGAAGAGATTATGCTGGAAGCAGGCGTTGCAACATTCAGGTTCTTTGCATAATTGTTTGCGGTAAATCCCGTGATCTCCACACCGTCTTTGGCAAAAAGACCAAATATGCCTCCGATACGGATATTTTTGTGATAAAGGATCGTTACTCTCTCACCATATTTCGTTCTGATTTTATTGAGACATTCGGTATAACTCAACGCTTGTTCAACAAAATACTCCATTTTTCCCTCCCCCATTTTTTTATTTTCTCCATACAAAACAAACGGTCCCATTGATTTTTAATCTTTTCTAATCTTTTCTAATCTTTTCTAATAAACGCATCACCGGCCTAGACATATCCTCCTCATGGCGGGATACCATACCTTGCGTTGTTCTATAAGGCCGCCATAGCGTTCTATGAGCCGGTCATAAAGGCGTTTAATAATGCTATATCAAATATAGAAAAAAATCAACATATCGCTGAACCTTTCTTTTATATTTCGTTCCGCAAGTATCCTCTGACGTATAACCGCTCGTACTCGGAGGTCGGACATAGCCTAGGTCAAGAGTCAGGCATAGGCAGCGTCATCCCTCCTTCACGCAACATAAGTGCGTACCCGCGCCTACTGCGGGGACGTTGCAGTCGCAAAACTCCACAACCTGATGATCGGCTGGGGAGCCGACCCCTCTAATGCGGAGGGACGCCTCCCCTAAGGCTGGAGGGTAATACCCCTCTAAGGCTGGGGGTGATGCCCCTCTAATGCGGGGGGTGATGCCCCTCTAATGCGGAGGGTAATACCCCCCTAAGGCTGGGGAGCCGACCCCTCCAATGCGGAGGGTAATACCCCTCTAATGCTGGGGGTGATGCCCCCCTAATGCTGGGGAGCCGACCCCTCTAATGCGGAGGGTAATACCCCTCCAATGCGGAGGGTAATACCCCTCTAATGCTGGGGGTGATGCCCCTCTAATGCTGGGGAGCCGACCCCTCTAATGCGGAGGGTAATACCCCTCTAATGCTGGGGGTGATGCCCCGCTAATGCGGAGGGTAATACCCCCCTAATGCTGGGGAGCCGACCCCTCCAAGGCTGGGGGTGATGTCCCTCTAATGCGGAGGGTAAGACCCCTCTAATGCGGAGGGACGCCTCCCCTAAGGCTGGAGGGACGCCTCCCCTAAGGCTGGAGGGACGCCTCCCCTAAGGCTGGAGGGACGCCTCCCCTAAGGCTGGAGGGACGCCTCCCCTAAGGC
>JAITAN010000056.1 GCA_031284105.1 Treponema sp.
TTATCTGCGGTATTCCAATGAACCAAAAACGTACCGGCTAAAGGGTATTTTGTTCCGGCGTTGGGATGGGTACGGAAACGCAGCCTGCACTATCTACCCGCCCATACGGGCGTTTTTCCCTCAATCACAGCCGCCCGCCCTAGAATGGTGTGTCGCTACTAGGCTAGAATGGGGTACCGCTACCGGCTAGAATGGTCTATCGCTACTAGCCTAGAATGGGGTGCCGCTACCGGCTAGAATGGTGTGCCGCTACCGGCTAGAATGCGATACCGCTACTAGGCTAGAATGATGTATCGCTACCAGCCGGTAGCGGGTACCGCTACTAGGCTAGAAAGGTTGGACGTAACCTTGACGCTCTCGTCAGGGCCGCCCCTCCCCGTAACGGCTCCTTCACGTCAGGGCATCTTTCAACTATTTTTCCCGCGGTTATGCTCTTTATCGTTCGTACCATCCGCTCGGGGCCGTATGCCGGCGCCGACGGTACCGGAATATGCATCCGGCATCTTTCCGTCCCGCTCTCTAAGAATTGTACCTCATAGCTTGCCTCTATCCCAAGATATATGTCCCGTGGTTCCTTACCGCCATCTTCCGTTATTACCGCTCTTCGGTACGTTGCCGGCCGACTATTATGATACGCCGGCGTACTTATATTATATTCTTTGCGGATGATTTCGCGCATCCTTCCATTATATTCGTAGTTTCAGCCGCGGCTTGCCGCGGGGTATTAAACCGCACAGGCTTCGCCTCATAATAGTGAAGCAGGAAAAACGGACCGTTTACGCTTCGAGGATTAGCCGGAAACCCTCCGCAATAACGTTCGCTATTGCGGAGGCGCGGTTTGCCGGAGCCGGCCGCGTTCTGCGGAACAATGCCGCTTCGTAAAGCCTTTACGATAGCGGTACTGCTTGAATATCCTTCTTTTTTTTATTATTATAATGACTATGTTTCCTTCGATTCGCTGCGCTGCGGGCTGTGGACGGCTCGCTATATCGGGATCAAAACTCTGTGCTGTTCATACGATAGATGCCCGTAGGGAGGCGGAACGCATAACCGCGCTTATACAGAGCCGGCAGCTCATCCGCGATCTCAATGCGTCTAACCTAGAGTTTGAGGAAAGAGACTTCTCCGGGAAAGAGTTCTATGAATGTAATTTCAAAGAGGCGTGTTTTTCAAAGTGTTCTTTTTCCGGAGCAACTATGGGTATCGCCTTTTTCGCCAAAGCCTCTTTTTTTGACTGCGATTTCTCCCAAAGTAATCTCCAATTCATATCTTTTGCCGGTGCGCGTTTTAAGAAAACAACATTTGAAGGCTCAACGCTGATAAATCTGAATTTTCTGGGAGCGCATATTTCCGACTGTACGTTCACAAGCACGGATCTCTATAACAGCAGATTTATCAACACCGAAATATTCAATTCCAAGTTTAATGATTGCAACCTCAAAAGGGTAAATTTTCTTAAATCAACGCAAACCGACGTAACGTTTAAACTGTCAAATACGTGGGAAGCCATATTCGAGGTAAATGAATGAGACTTTTTTTCCATTCAAGCACTTCCGGTTCCAATAATTGCTACGTGCTGGGAACCGATACCGGAGATGAGAAGCAGGCCGCCGTCATTATTGATCCCGGGCATATTGATCAAAAGATCATTGATTTTATCGAAGATAACAGGTACACACTCGGCGGCATCCTCGTTACGCACGATCACCTTAACCATGTCCGGGGGATAAAGACCCTCAAGCGTCTGTACCATCTCGATATTTATGCGGTAAATCCGGTAATATCGGAACAAAAAACTATCATGATACGGGATAACGATGTTTTTTCGATCCCGCCGTTCCGTATTGAGGCTTTCTCTGTGCCGGGACACGCTACGGACGCGGTGATTTACAATATCGAAAACCTGCTTTTCACAGGAGATTCGCTTTCTGCGGGGCTTGTGGGTAAGACATCCGGTCCTTACGGGGAAAGAATCCAGATAAACGCGCTGCAAAGCAAAGTCTTCTCTTTACCGGGCGATTATTTAGTGCTGCCGGGGCATGGACCGCCTTCTTCCCTTGACGTAGAACGGAAATCAAATGCGGGAATCCAGTTTTACACGCAAAAGATAAAGCACCGTCCCTCTTTCACGGTAGATGTGGATTTATAGTTTTCTTTAGGGGGTATATTCATAGCTCGGTACAGCTTCCGCAAGTATGGAGCGGAGTTCCTCTTTGTTTCGGTAGAGGGTCGGCCGTGCGGGATCGAAGCGGCAGATAGGCGAAAGACTCTCCATAAGCGAACACACGTTCAGCACGGGCCGTTTTGCCGGCGATGCGTTCCGTTCAAGGCGCAAAATACGGCTGTATTCTGTCGGAACCAGCGTTTCATCGTCCGACCAAAGTTTTTCATCAAGGCGTTCACCGGCGCGGAGCCCCACATAGTCGATATTAATGTCCTTATTGGGTTCAAAGCCGTAAAATTTGATGAGCTGTTCCGCAAGATCACGGATATAGATCGGCTCGCCCATGTCGAGGAGGTACAGATCGCCGTTTTTACCAACGCCGCCTGCCTTCAAGACCAAGGAACAAGCTTCGGGAATGGTCATAAACCACCGCCTCATGTCCGGGTGGGTTACGGTTACGGGGCCGCCTTTTGCGATCTGCTTCTCAAAGACCGGAAGTACCGACCCCCGCGAACCCAGTACATTGCCGAAACGAACCACGATGAAATTGAGCGCCGCGTTATCGGCAGCCGCGCTGCTAACGCCCGCTCCGCGGGCTTCCTCCAGCACGAGCCGTTCGCACAGGTACTTGGAAATGCCGTACACCGACACCGGTTCCACGGCTTTATCCGTAGTTATGTGGACGAACCGTTTAACGCTATGGTTGCGGGCGGCTTCCACAAGGTGCTTCGTGCCGAAAAGGTTGTTTTCAATGGCGGCAACAGGGTTTTCTTCCATCAGAGGCACATGTTTGTACGCCGCGGTGTGGAACACCACATCGGCTTTGAGCTGCGAGAGCAGATAATCCATGTACGCGCCGTCTTTAAGGTCTCCTATGATAGGCACGATAGACGCCTTCTCTCCAACTCCTTCCTCTTGTAAAAGCCGCAGTTCCTTGTCGATCTGGTAGATGGAATTCTCTCCGTGGCCAAACAGATAGAGCCGCGCCGCGCCGCCGGAAAGAAGCTGGCGGCAGAGTTCGCTGCCGATTGATCCGCCCGCTCCGGTAACAAGCACCCGTTTACCCCTCAGGTACGCGAGGCTCTCCTTCAGATGAACCGTAACCGGCATTCGCCCCAGCAGGTCCTGCGGGTCTATGGAACGAGTTTGAATGAAGTGGGCGTCCCCCTCAATGATTTGAGACACAGACGGCAGTATCCGTATGTTCTGAAAACCGGCGGTTTTGAGAATATTGTACAAGTTTTTAAGATACTCGCGAGATGCATCCGGCATGGCAATGACAGCTTCATCACCCGCCTGCACGCTCAAAAGATGCGTTACGTCCTGAATTGGTCCTAGAACAGGAACGGCATCGATCTTCCGCCCTATTTTTTCGTTGTCATCATCTAAAAACGCCGCGACTTCACCGAAAACCGCCTTCTTACGGATTTCAGCGGCCAGAGTCTGTCCCGCGAAACCGGCTCCTATGATGTATATCCGTCCGCTCATTCCCCCATCCTTGCGGGCGCGCCGAGTATCTCCGGGAAAACAACCGCCGAAGGCGCGGCCGGCGGCGGTTGTTCCGCGGGGACAGCTTCTTCCTGCCGGGCGGTTATTCGCTTCTTTCTTGCCTCGTTTATGAGCAACCGCATCAGCGAAAAGATGATTACGGCAGCAACGATACGGTTACGGGTGGCTATCATTGGGATGTTCCTTCTTTAGTATTGTACAAGACTATGCGGCGCTTTCCGCCAATACAATACAATATAGCATATTGCCGATTATTGTCAAAGCAGAAAAAATGCGGCAGCGACGGAAAGCATACGGCTATCAAACAGGGCTTTTCGGTGTATAGAGAGACAATACCCTGCTTTTATGTTCTTTTCGCCGCGGCTCTTGTCAGCCTGTCGTTGATTGCTGTTCCCAGCCCGCTATCCGGCGCTTTTTGCACATGTATAGCGGACGCGTTGATTTTGTCGATGATGTGCAGTATATCAAACAAGTTTGCCGCAGCTTCAAGGTTCTTGTCTACGCTCTTTTTATCTCTCCCGCTCGTGAGGGTAAATATATGTCCGCCGGTATGCGGTACATTCCGCATATTCCATAGGCAGAGCGTTTCTTCATCAAAGAAAAGGTATACCTCGTCGGGATTAAAAGAAATATCCGGCATGGTATTGTGTAGAAAGAGCGGCGTTCTGGGCGCATAGTGACTCGGGAGCTGCCCCGGCGTACGGCGTGCGGGATCCGAATCCGGCGGAATGTCCGCGTCCACATGACCGATAAGCGCCTCAATTACCTCACGGGGGATGCCGCCCGGGCGTAATAAGCATGGCGGCTCTTCCGTAATATCCAGTACCGTTGACTCAACGCCTATGCTGGAACGTCCGCCGTCAATGATGAAATCGATCCGGCTGCCCAGTTGTTCTTGTACATGGATCGCGTTTGTCGGGCTTAAATAGCCGAAAGGGTTTGCGCTTGGGGCGGCGACCGCGCCGGTTGAATAGCGAATGAGCTTTTGCGCGACGGGGTGCGCGGGAAAGCGTACCGCAACGGACGGTAAACCGCTTGTTGCGAGCAACGGAACCGAACGCTGTTTCGGCAGCACCACAGTAAGCGGTCCGGGCCACAGGTTTTGACAGAGCGCGCCGAGTTTTTTCCGCGCGGGGGAAGAAAGTTTTCCAACATCCGCTACCATGTCCAGCGCGGACGCATCGGCAATGTGTATGATAAGGGGATCAAAGCGCGGCCTTCGCTTTACCTCAAAAATGCGCGCCAGAGCGGAACCATTAAACGCATCGCCGCCCAGCCCATACACGGTTTCGGTAGGAAAGGCGGCCAGCCGCCCCGCCTTAATCGCATCGGCTGCAATACGGATATCTTCATCACTGCTTGTAAGCATCATCATTCCTACAGCCACCGTCTCCGCTTAAAAAGGAGTATCATCCCTATAGCAATAACCGCCATCACACCCCACACGATAAAATAGGCGTAACGCCACTCAAGCTCCGGCATAAACCTGAAATTCATACCGTAAACGCCGACAATAAACGTCAACGGAATGAAAATAGTCGAAATAATGGTGAGCATCTTCATCACCTTGTTCATACGAGTTGACATGGTGGCGAGGTTGATTTCCATGATGCCGGCAAGGAGTTCGCGGCAATTCTCCACGGTTTCCGCGGTTTGCATCACATTGTCATGCAGGTCTTTAAGGAAGGGTTCCAATTCAGGTTTTACCAGCGGCGATTCCAGATGCATAAGCACCACAAGACTTTCACGCAAGGGCGACACCACCCGCTTTACACGGATAAGACTTTGTTTTACCTTCTGAAAATCGGGCATGAGCGCTTCATCGTTTTCATCAAGCGCCCGTTCTTCAAACTCATCTATGGTACCGGTCAATTCGTCCAAGATCAGATAATACCCATCGACAATGGCATCCATTAACACATACGCAAGGTAGTCCGCGCCCAGTTTGCGGATTTTACCGGCATTGCTCAGAATACGGCGCCGTATGGGATCGAACGAGTCTCCGGGAAATTCCTGAAAGGTGATCACCGTATTTTCTGTAAGGATGATGCTTATCTGTTCAAATCTCTGCTCTTCGTTACATTCACGGTTCACCGCCTTAAACGTGATAAAAAGATAGGTTTCAAACTCCTCAACCTTTGGTCTCTGTCCGACATCTCGAATATCTTCCACCGTAAGCGGGTGAATACGGTAGACTTCCGCCAGTTTATT
The DNA here is from genome assembly GCA_031284105.1 of Treponema sp. Lineage (GTDB taxonomy): Bacteria > Spirochaetota > Spirochaetia > Treponematales > Breznakiellaceae > JAIRKH01. The sequence continues at coordinate 5,885 of JAITAN010000056.1, forward strand.
GATAGCGGCCATGTCTTCAAGTCCGTCAACGTTGATCCACGTAACGCCGGCAGGGTTCCGGTATGCCAACAGCTCTGCAACGGCGTCCGCGTTTTTTTGCCATGCGCCCATCGAATCATAGCCAATAATAGAAAAACGCATACTACCTCACAGCCAGAGATACACGCCGTGCAGCCTGGTACACATAAGCCACGTACCCGCGACAAGGAAAAGCGCGCCAAGTATGGACGCAACCGGCGTATCCGCATTAAACAGGAAATTTCTCCCAAGGAATACCAGCAAGACCCCGGCGCTGATGAAAAGGTACGCATTGCTTCCCCTCATGAGCGTGGAGATGAGAAAGCCGATAAGCGTAATTGCCGCGATACTCATTTCAACGGCGTTAAAGAGAGCGGAATAGCCCATTGTTACATTGAGCGCGGTATTCCACGAGAAGCCGTCAATAGGCGCTTGAATTGCAAATATGATACTCGCGGATACGAGTATAATAATAGTATATTTTTGTTCTTGGATATTGAAACCGGAAGCAAAGATACTTGCCGCAAGCAGCGAAAAAATACCAAGATAACGTCCGAAGAGCGCTATTCTGCCGGTGATAACCAGGTATATAACGGGGAATTCATTGACCTTGATAAAAGGGATCATCACGCGGCAGGCTTCAAAGGCAAAAGACATGACAAAAAAGGCAATATAGAGTATTTCGGGAGACGGGGTCTTTTCAAAAAAGCGATAAATACATATGCCGGCCGCAAACGAGTATCCTACCGATATGAGCGCGGCTGCGAAAGCGCCGTAGGCCGAAGCCTCCAGAATACCCGTAATGAGATACTCCGGTCTTTGAAGCGCTTCTTCAAGTACCGCAGGATACGCCTGCGGATTAACGCGGAAAACAACGGCCGATGAAGCCGCAATCACCGTAATGGCCGCTGTTGCGATACACAACCCGATTTTGAAGAACATATTCCTTTCTTTCAAAGTCATGCCTTGATAATAGCCGATAACAGGCATATTTTCAATATGCGCGTGAGGCGGTTCCAAGATGAACCGGTGCGTTTCTACCTTTACAATTTTTATTGTTCTGTTACCCTTGCGGCAATAGCAGGACTACTTCCCAGCCAAAGTATGGGGGCGCGGGGGAACTCGTTCCCCCGCATCTTTTTTAGGGGAGGCAGGTCAGACCTCTATGGTTTCTCTCCTCAATGATGCGGCGGTGCGCCGCGGCATACCGCGGCCGGAACTAATTCCCCGCAGCCCGTATCCGGTCGGCGTGTTCTTTCCAGCCGGTTGCGTTCTTGTAACTATTCAGAGACGCAGCGGAACCGCTAATCCCTAACCCGTAGTCGCCAAGAACGGGAGGCTTCAGGGCTTGCAAGCTTATGGCGATCAGGCTGCCGCACTCGTTAAAGACCCGCTCCCCGATAGCGGTAACGCCGTCCGGTACCGCGTAACTTGGCGCGGTCTTTCCGGCGGGATACGCGATCAGTGTGGTAAAAGTCTTGTTAAACAGTACCCCGTCCCGTCTCGCAAAGAATTTCGAGACGCGCTGTCGGCATAGCGTCCGCAGGTCGGACGGAGTATGAGCCGGAAGGGGAACCGTTGGGACAATGCCTGTGCGGAGAGTTTTTTAAGACGTTAAAAGCGGAAGCGGATAAGGTAGAAGGGAGACACACGAAAGAGGAGGTGAGGGTAGAGGTATGTGAGTATATGGAACCGTATTATAATAAGCGGCGTAGACATTCGGCGCTCGGCTTATGCTATACCGATAGCATTAACACATTACGGCGCCGCTTAATCTACCGTCCGTCATATCGGGGGAAGTCCAGGCACGGCGCAAATACCGCGTGCGATACGGCGCGGGCGGTTCCCGGCATACAGCCCTCTTTTATGCGTTGATACTCCAAAACACCCCGCT
>JAITAN010000059.1 GCA_031284105.1 Treponema sp.
CGGACATAGATTACATGCCAATTTCCAAATCTTTGCGGCAAACTCCGCCATTTACACCCGTTCTCACACCGATAGATGAGCGCGTTGAGCAGCGTTCGAGTATCTATCTTGACATGTCCCCGCTGCTTCGGCAGCAATCCCTTTATCTCTTGATAGTGCTCCTCTGTTAGTTCCATACTTATTTTATCTGCTTTTTCTTCTCTTTCCTTTAGTGTGAACACGCCCTAGTTTCGCATATTTATCCCACTTGAAAAGCAAAAAGGATTCTATGTGTTTATCACGGCTTCCAGGAATTCAAAGTATCACCCGTTATGCATTCAAATTTTCGGAGAAATGGCACTAATATTTTGAAAATCTCAAGAGATTCCTAAAATAGCAGACAAATTATAAAACAAAATGGCCCAACTATATCTTTGTCAGGTTTTTTTAGGCTAAAAAGTTTGATACTTTGAATTCCTGCACGGCTTCGTAAGGGGCTCGACATTTCTGAAACTCTATGGTATGTATATACAATTCGTCGGCAGACTAAATGCAAGGAGAGTAAATTATGATTTTAGAAGAGACCACGATGGTTTTTTGGCAAAAATTCAGCCTAAAGAGGCCAAAGCCGCTCCGTATGCGCCTTTCCATATGTGTGGTTGCACAGGAAACTGCGGGCAAAGTTGCTCTGGTGATTGCGAAAGCGGCTGTACCGGTGATTGTGGCAGAAGTTGCAGCGGTAGTGGCAGTTAACCTATCGGACACGGCCCTTCATCGAATATTTCGTGAGGGGTCGTTTTGTGGGGGTATTGAATGAAATCTGACAGGCACGAAATCAGATTCTCACCATCATTGTGTTTAACTCATAACTGTAACTTGGACTGTGTCTATTGTTACCAAAACCACGACAGCAACACACGAATGTCTTTTGATACAGCGAAAAACTGTATTGATTGGATATTTACGTATATTCCACCAGGTATGTCCGGTGTTGAAATTGGTTTTATTGGCGGCGAGCCTCTTCTTGAATTTAAGTTGATCAAGGAAATAGTGGCCTATGTTTGTTCAGAAGAGAGAAAATCGAAATACATTTTCTCTGCAACAACCAATGGCACTCTTCTTACTGATGAAATGAAGGCTTATTTCACAACCCATAAAGGCTGTTTTGTTCTCTGTTTGAGTCTTGATGGGGCGAAAGAGACGCACGATTACAACAGGAATAATTCGTTTGATAAAATAGATTTTGATTTCTTTCTTAAAAACTGGCCGGTACAACGGATTAAGATGACGCTTTCTGAATTCTCCCTGACCCATCTTGCGGAAAATATAAAATATGTGCATTCGCTTGGTTTTAGAGAAATCGGCGGTGTTAATTTTTCTGAAGGTGACTTTGACTGGAGTCGTGATGAATATATAGAACTCCTGATAGTCCAACTCAAGGAGTTGGTGATGTTCTATGTCGAAAATGAATTACTTCCCTTAAATCAGATGTTTGATAAACATTTAGATTATTGCGAAGCAAAAAAACGGGAACGTCGTAAGTGGTGCGGTATCGGCAATGGAGCGAATTTCTTTGACATTGACGGTAGGATGTATCCATGCCCATTCGTTACGCCTATGACATTCTCGCAACATGAAATAGATGATATTTTAAAAATAGATTTTGTTGATGATATGAATTTCGTTGACGAAGATTGCTTTAAGAATTGTTATATTTACCCAATCTGCCCAACGTGTGCTGCCGCGAATTATATGAATCTCAAGACATTTAAACAACGGGACAAAAGGCGATGTCGTATTCAGAAATTGATTGCGCTCTTTATCGCGGATTTGCAGGCGCGGCGTATCATGAAAAATCCAAAAATCTACGATGATGACACTTTACATCATACAATTGAAGCAATAAAGAGAATACGATCATTGTATCTTGATGATTTCAATAAATATTTTGTGAACTCCATGAAAATATCGGTGATGAATGGAAAAAAACATCGTTGTTAATGGAATAAACACTAACAATCTCAAAAACATCAATGTTTCTTTAGTGAAGAATGGTATTAATCTCATAATAGGACCATCGGGAAGCGGTAAATCGTCTCTCGCTTATGATACCATTGCAAAAATTGGGCAGCATGAGTTGTCTTCAATGTATTCTGATATTTCAACCGAACCCGACTATAAAGTAAATTCATATTCAAATATGCTGGTCACTATTCCCATTAAACAGAACAACAATAATAACAACATTCACTCAACTATAGGAACATATTTTAATATAAATCCGCATATCGCGTTGCTGTATTCGGCAATGACAAATATGCCATATGACTATTTTATATTAAACAAACCAGAAAATGTATGTCCGCAATGCCACGGAATAGGTTATACAAAGGAGCTTGATGTCAACCGGCTTATTGACTATAATATTTCACTTGAAAACTGTCCTGTAAAATGTTGGTCACGTCACAAGGATTTTTATAAGCAAATCATCAAGGAATTTTGCCATGATAATGATATTGACTTTACAAAAACTTTCAGAACTCTTTCAAAAATAGAACGTGAATTGTTTTTGTATGGTGAAAGCGGAAAAAAATATCAACTACGCTATAAGCACGGCAATTTATTATCACAAAGGACCACCCCTTATTATGGGATATTGTCCGGCAAATCAATGTTACGTGATTTCAATCCAAGCGCGCAATTCTATGCGGAAAAGGAATGTTCTCTCTGTGGCGGAAGAAAGTTTAATCAAGAACATCAGGCAATAAAGTTAAACACTTTGTCTATAAGTGAACTTATGTGTACAAAGTTTACCGAAATTAATAAATGGATTAAAACTTTTGACAATAAAAAGACTGGCAAACATCTTGGTTTTGTCATCAAGGAAGTCGCAAGCTTTGTAGATAAGGCTATTAACCTGAATCTGGGATATTTATACTTCAACAGGGCTATACCATCGCTGTCTGGGGGTGAGTTGCAAAGATTACGCCTTGTACAAGTCTTTAACACACAATTATCCAATTTATTGATTGTGCTGGATGAACCTTTGGCCGGATTATCCGGCGAGGAGAAGAAGTCGGTATATGAAAATATAAAGAAACTATCGATGTGCCACACTTTACTCATAGTCGATCATCACAATTTATTCTTCAAAGATTCGGAAAATATTATCGCTCTTGGTAAAAAAAGCGGTAAATTTGGTGGTAATATCATTGATGCTCGAAAATATATTGCCTCTCAAACATTGAAGCATGATTTTTCACCATTACCAATAAACAATACTCGATTATCGCACATAGAAATTGATAATCACATTTACGATTTTGTTGGGGTCGATATAAATATTGCCAGGGAACGTATGAACCTTATAACCGGGAAATCAGGCGTTGGAAAATCAACCTTGCTTCGAGAGTATTTTTGGCAGTATTTTGAGAATTACAGCTACATCAATCAGAAGGTTCTTTTGGGAAAGTCTGACTCTATCGTTGCTACATTGCTTGATATAATGAATCCGATAGCGGAAGATTTTTCAAAAGTCTGTGGAAAAGAAAAGAAATATTTTTCTAATTCTTCAGGTTCAATTGGTGCGTGTCAAACTTGTTCGGGAATAGGATATGTGACTTATGGTTCTGATTTTCAGGATAAAATTACTATGCTTTGCAAGGATTGCGAGGGAACCGGCTTTAATAAAAAGATCAAGCAGTATACTATTGAGAACCAAAATATATTTGATGTTATGAAGATGACAGTTGAAGAGGCTTATGATTTTTATAAGGAAAGAAATGAAAAAATATCTGCAGTCTTGTTAAATGCTAAACAAGTATTATTAGGTCATTTGCTGATTGGTCAACGCACGGCAACTTTATCAGGGGGAGAAAACATTCGTATAAAACTCCTTAAGTCCATTAAGGAAAAAACATCTGTATATGGTATTGATGAACCTTTTCGTGGATTAAATAATTCAGAAATATACACGATTGTTCTCTTTTTGAATAAATTCCTAGAGGAGAAAAAGACTGTCATTGTGGCAGACCATGAAGAAGAATCTTTCAAGTATTTTTCAAATCATATTACTTTAATCAATGATAAGGGAAGATTAATTGGCAGATGAGTTCTAAATTGTATTCCATAGGGAAGCTTATATAACATTACGGAAGTTTTGTAGAGTGCCTAGAACATAGAAATTTTATAAAAAACAAGGAAGGAATAAGTTTGACGGTAAAAAAAAGTGCCCCGCCCGCCATCCTTGGTGAGCGGCTTCGCAAAGGGTTTTTGTTGTTCCGTACAACCAAGAAAGCGTAGCGTAATTCGGGAGGTGCAAAAAGCATCGCATAACAGGACTGTATATGCTTCGCCGCCTTTGGCGGCGAAGGGTTCCGGAAAGCCGGTTGGTAAAGGCGGCGTGGACTGTCGATTGGGAAGGCGCCGCTGCTTTTTCGCCGTCAGTTCATTGCGGGACGGGGCGGGATGTAACCGCGTGGCTTCGCCGTATTGGATTGGCGAAATGAGAAGGACCGCGATACTTATGATCGCTCTGACGGTACTCCCTTTTGCCGCCTGCGCTCAGGGTAAAACAGAAGCTCCGCAAGGTACAGAAATGAATACCCGGCAACAGGCGATCAGCCTCTGGAAGGAAGATACTATCCCTACGACAACCGTGTATACGAATAACAATGCCGGATATTTTGACCCTCCCTGTTTCCGACCCAATATGATTTACGTTCCCGCCAAACACGCAGCAATGAAAGGAGCCTCTGCACGGTAAGCGCGCAAACAAGCTTGTAGCGGGGTATTAAACCGGATATTGCGAATAAAGGCGTATGTCTACGGCAAACATACGTCTGTTTAAGCGCCTTACCCATTTGATTAAGCGTCTTATCCATTTGATTAAGGAGCTTATCCATTTGATTAAGGAGCTTATCCATTTGAGTAAGGAGCTTATCCAATTGATTAAGGGGCTTATCCAATTGATTTAGCTCCCTATCCAATTGATTTAGCTCCTTATCCAATTGATTTAGCTCCTTATCCAATTGATTAAGCTCCCTATCCATTTGATTAAGGGGCTTATCCATTTGATTAAGGGGCTTATCCATTTGAGTAAGGGGCTTATCCATTTGAGTAAGGGGACTAATGGGGCCCTCGCTTGACGGAAACCCCGCGTTATGCTGTAAAAAGTAAACGATTGATGCCAAGGAGGTTCTTTTATGGCTAAAAGTTCTTATTTTTTGCCGGCAGCGGACGCTGGTTTCGACGCTTTTTTTGGCAATTTCTGCCGTCAGGGAGCGCGGAAGGCCGGATTGTGGATGCCGTCCGGCTTTGGGAGGAGCGGGGCGGGGTGTAACGCAGCCGGAAGGCCGGGGGCCGTAGCCCCGGTGTCCGGTTGCCTGGCCCATAGTTTCACGGCTACAACCCGCAAAGCCGCGGCTACAGCCGTAGGTCCAAAACCGCTCAAAGTTCTATGAAGTGTGTAATACAAGACGCAAAAAGGCTAGGCCGCAACGTATGGGATTGCAAGCACCATATCGTGCGGATACCGAAGTATCGCTTGAAAATTGTATGGCGGCTTATGGAAATACTTGGGAGGAATCGCCGTCATGTGCAAATCCGCCAACAAGGAACGGCTTGTAGAAAATTGCGGCATTTTTGATTTTGAATGAAGCTTCGTTGATATGAAAAAATCGGCGCTTGGCGAAAACAAGGGCGTATACTTTTCATACAACAACTCGGGAGTCGTAAAGCAATTCAAGGAGTTGGTACATAGGCTAAAACGGCGGCAAAACCGCCGGACGGCAGGAAAACACAGCCGAATGACGGACAAAAACCACAGTACCGGATCGAGAGAGAACGCTATAGCGGCAGTACGGAATAGACGCGATGCGGTCAGGCCGCGGGGAACGTATAAACAGGTACGTAGACACAGACACAGACGCCGGCGCGCCGCGGGTAAAACCGGACCTTCCCTCAACGGCGCTTCCCCCTTTACTCTCACGGTATATTTCTATGTACGTATACCCATACGTTTCCTTGGGGTCTATCGGGCGGCCGCCGGATGTCCGCTTTCTTTTTTTCCGTTTTCATGGTATGCTTCCCCTCTATGCAAGCCATTATCACTCCGCATACATTCTCCGGTACCGTCCGCGTGCCGGCGTCAAAGTCCCATACCATACGGCGGCTGCTGCTCGCATCTCTGGCGGACGGCGTTTCAACCATTGAACATCCGTTGGATTCTCTGGACGCCCGTTCCTGCCTTGCCGTATGCAGGGCGCTCGGCGCGGATATACTGGAAAAAACGGACGAGACCGGAACGCCGGAACGCTGGATCGTACAAGGACTTGTCCATTCCAAAACCGGTTTTTTATTCGCCCGCGCGTCGCATACGCGCCCCGAATACATTCTTGATGTGGGCAACTCCGGTACCACGCTGTTTCTGACGCTCGCCATAGCCGCGCTCGGCGAGACGCCCTGTACTTTTACCGGCGATGAGCAGATCAGGCGGCGGAGCGCGGCGAATCTCCTTTCCGCCCTGACCGCGCTTGGCGCAACCGTTTCATCCGCTGCAAACGGGTGCGCGCCCATAACCGTACGGGGACCGTGGAAAGGCGGAACGTGCAGCATTGAGTGCCCCACAAGCCAGTACCTTTCGGCGCTGCTTTTAGCCGCGCCTCTTGCGCCCGCGGGCTGCATTACCGGTATTGACGCGCCGCTTCTCAATGAAAAGCCCTATATCGACATGACGCTTTCCTACCTTGACGCGCAAGGCGTACCATACAAAAAAGCCGCGGACTTTTCCCATTTCCGCATACCGGGCGGCGCGGTTTACAAACCGATGAACGGAACCGTTCCGGCTGATTTCTCATCAGCCGCGTTTCCGGCGGCCGCGGCGCTCACCGGCCGCGGCTCGGTTACGCTTGTCGGACTCGATCCGCATGACTCCCAGGGGGACAAGGTGTTTTTCGATATGATTACCCGTATGGGCGCTTCGGTTGTATGGAGCGGTTCTTCATCCGGCGGCTGGGAGGTTACGGTTTCCGGAAACGAAGCAAAGTTGATCGCGGGCGACTTCGATCTCAACGCCGCGCCCGATCTATTGCCCGTCATGGCCGTGATTGCGGCATTTGCCGAAGGCGAAACCCGCCTCACCAATGTCGCGCACGCGCGCATCAAGGAAACCGACCGCATCGCGGTCATGGCGAGGGAACTCGGCAAACTCGGCATCCGGTGCGAGGAAAAGCCGGATGGTCTTGTCATTCGAGGCGGAATGCCGTCAGGCGCGCCATTTGGCGGCAACGTTGACGGACATGGGGATCACCGAATAGTGATGGCCTTAGCAGCCGCGGGTTTGGGAACAGCGGGCGATCTTGAGATACGTGGAGCCGAAGCCGCGGATGTTACCTACCCGGGCTTTCTGAAACTGCTTGACGCCCAGCTCAAGTAGAAAGGAAAAGGAGACTATATGGGACGTTATGCGGCCTGTTTCAAAGCGGTGTCAGGTAAACGGAAAACGGAAACCCGTTTTTCTCTTTTCATCCATTATGTTCTATTGGTATGTATGGTGGTTATATGGACGGCATCGTGCGCCACTCAAAAACCGTCCGGCGAAAAACCGCCCGCAATGCCGGAAGAAAAATCCGCCGAAGAATATCCCATTGAAGAATACCCCGTTACCGACATACCTATAGAAATACCTTCGGATATTTCCGCGCCCTCCGAACCTTCTATGCCTTCCGAACTCCCCGAACCCTCCACTCCTGCCGCGCCCTCCGAAACGGCAGCGCCCTCCACGCCTTCTACGCCCGCTACGCCTGCCGCTCCTGCCGCGCCCTCCGAACCGGCAGCGCCCGCTACGCCTTCTGCGCCTGCCACGCCTGCCGTGCCTGCCGCGCCCTCCGAACCGGCAGCGCCCGCTACGCCTTCTGCGCCCGCTACGCCTGCCGCGCCCTCCGAACCGGCAGCGCCCGCTACGCCTTCTGCGCCTGCCACTCCTGCCGTTCCTTCTACGCCCTCCACGCCTGCCGCGCCCTCTGCGCCTGCCGTTCCTTCTACGCCCTCCGAACCTGCCGCGCCTGCCACTCCTGCCACGCCTGCCGCTCCTTCCACGCCCTCCGAACCGGCCGCGCCCTCCACTCCTGCCGCGCCCTCCGAACCGGCAGCACCCTCTGCGCCCGCTACGCCTGCCGCGCCCTCCGAACCGGCAGTTCCGGCCCCGCCTGAGCCGGATTATCTTACCATTGCGGCTGTCGGCGATAACCTGTACCACGAGCCTATGATTTCGCTCATCACCAAAAAAGAGCCTGTTGATCCGGCGGATTTCTATTCCGAAATAGCGCCCCTTATCGAAAATGCAGACATTGCGTTTGTGAATCAAGAGACCCTCCTTGCCGGAAAGGACTTCGGCTATTCGGGCTACCCCCAGTTCAACACGCCCCAGAGCGTAGGCGAAGCGCTCATCGCAACCGGTTTCAATGTGGTGAACCACGCCACGAATCACATCATGGATAAGGGTGAAAAAGCCGTCTTTGCCACTATGGATTTCTGGGACAAGCATCCGGAGATCACCCGTTTAGGTATTCACAGATCGGAAGAAACGTTACATCAGCCCATAATCATCGAAAAAAACAATATAACGGTAGGGTTTCTCTCCTATACCTACGGAACCAACGGGCTTCCCGTTCCGAAATCCAAGCCGTATCTGGTTTCTTTGATCGACACCCAGCGTATTATGAAAGACATCGATGCGTTGCGGCCGAACTGCGATCTCCTCATTGTTTCCATGCACTGGGGTGAAGAATACCGGTTCCAGCCGACTAAAGAACAGGAACGTCTCGCCCAACTGCTTGCGGATCATAAAGCGGATATTATCATAGGACATCATCCCCATGTGCTTGAACCGGCCGTATTCCTTAAAGGGAAAGAGGGCAATACGACTTTCTGCATGTACTCGCTCGGCAATTTTCTGTCCGCTCAAGCGGACAGCCCTACCTTACTCGGCGGTATGCTGATGCTTCGGATAAAAAAACATGAGGGTATGATTACCATTGAAAGCGCCGGCGTATTACCGCTCGTTACCCTTTATGAAGCGGGCTACACCAACTTTAAAGTATATCCTCTCCCCGCATATACCGGTGAAATCGCGAAAAAACACCTCCGCGCCCTGCAAGGCAAAGACGTAAGCGTCCGCTACTTCACGACATTAGCGAAACAAGTGTTAGGGAATATGATGATAGAAAGCGTTGCAAAATAGCGGGACGCCGGTAACGGCGCATACTTTTGAAAAAGAGGGTGGATGACGGGGTTTGAACCCGCGACGACCAGATCCACAATCTGGGACTCTACCACTGAGCTACATCCACCGTGTACATATACGATAGCATGATTTTACATATTTGTCAAGAGGCGGCTCAATACTTAAACTCGCTCTCCCCGATAAATTCACGCAAGATGCTTTGACCCGGCACGTACTGAGGCGGAATCGGGGCGAAGTTTTCCAGAAACGCAAGAAGCCGTACCGCCTCCGCATAGCCGCGGACATTGGGCTTTACGGAACGCAACAGCGGGTCCGCGTAGACCTTGAGTACCGCAAGCTCGTAATCGAGAGCGGAATTAAACGCCGCGTCCGCGGAATTTTGGAACGGAAAAATGTGCTTTTTTTCGCCCCGCTGTACATTGCTCCACATATGGATCGTTTTCGCCGCGTCGGCGTCTCTGAACTGGTAATCGCGCACCATACGCCTGATAAGGCGGTTATCGCTTGTGGGAATACGGTTATGTCCATCGAGGTTAAGCTGGGTAAGCGCGGAAACATAGAGCTTAAACTTGGCGTTTTTATCAACAAGCGGGGTAAGCGCATCGTTCAAGCCGTGGATGCCTTCCACGATCAGCATGGACCTTTCCCCCAGTCTGATGGTCCTGCCGCCCGATTCCCTACGCCTGCCCGTCTTGAAATCGTATATGGGCAGGGTTACCGCTTCTCCCTTGAAAAGAGCGAGAATATGTTCGTTTAAGTACGGCACATCAAGCGCCTCAAGACATTCAAAATCGGGCTGCCCTTTCTCATCGCGGGGCGTTTTATCGGTATTGATATAGTAATCGTCAAGGCTTATGGCGATGGGCTCAATGCCCAGTACTTTCAGATGAATGGAAAGACGCTTTGCCGTTGTAGTTTTACCGGAACTCGAAGGTCCGGCTATAAAAATCGCCTTAACCGAGTCCTGTCCCGCGTGTATCTTATCCGCTATTTCAGCGAGCTTCTTTGCCTGAAACGCCTCGGCAATGCCGATATAGTCCTTGATGGTACGATCCGCAACCAATTTATTAAGGCGCCCGACCGCGTTGACGCCCACTCTGCGCCCCCACTCCTTATATTCACGGTACACGGAAAATATCACGGGATTATCTTCAAATACGCCGATTTCACTGCCTCTGCCGGTTCCCGGGAACCGGAGCAGGAAACCGTCTTGGTATTGCATGAGATCAAAGGCTGTGAGAAGACCGGTTCTCGGCACAAGGGGACCGATATAGAGGTCCGTCCATCCGTTGCACTCATTCACCGGTACTTTTGATCTGCTCCACTCATCTAAAAGCAAACTTGTTTCGTGTTGTTTATTGTTGGTAAAAAGTTCTACGGCCTCGGTATAGGCGCAATAATGAAACTCAATGGGGAGGTTTTCTTTTACCAAAACCTTCATACCCTCTTTTAAATCCTCAATTTCCTGTGCGGAAGGAACTTTTCCTCCGGCAAACGTGTAGTAGTAGCTCCTGCCGAGTGAATGTCCTATGGAAAGCCGTTCATCGGCAAAGAGAGAACGAGCGGCTAATGCGAGCAGGAACGCCAAAGAACGCCGGTAAATGACCGTCCCTTCCGCGCCGTCAAGCGGTACCGGTTCAAGGCAGGCATTTACCTCAAGCGGAGCGGAAAACGGAAGGATTTCATTGTTCACCCGCACCGCCGCAAGCTTCGATCCGGCTTTTTGTTCATCGAAATACTCGGCGACAGTCTCTATCTTCGCGCCGAATTCACAGGAAACCGTCCTGTTATCTGGAAAAGTTATTTTTAGCATACGCGCTCCTCTACTGGAATTGCTCTCAATTCCTTGCTAGATTACGATCTCACTCCTTGCCGGAATAGTCCCTCACTCCTTGCTGGAATTGCCGCTCACTCCTTGCCGGAATAGTCCCTCATTCCTTACTGGAATTGTCTCTCACTCCTTACCGGAATAGTCCCTCGCTCCTTACTGGAATAGTCCCTCACTCCTTACCGGAATAGTCCCTCACTCCTTACCGGAATAGTCCCTCACTCCTTACCGGAATAGTCCCTCACTCCTTGCTGGAATGACCTATCACTCCTTGCTAGATTGATCTATCACTCCTTACTGGATTACGATCTCACTCCTTACCGGAATAGTCCCTCACTCCTTGCCGGATTGATCTATCACTCCTTGCCGGATTGATCTATCACTCCTTGCTGGAATAGTCCCTCACTCCTTACCGGAATAGTCCCTCACTCCTTGCCGGATTGATCTATCACTCCTTACTGGAATTGTCTCTCACTCCTTGCTGGAATAGTCCCTCACTCCTTGCCGGATTGATCTATCACTCCTTGCTGGAATAGTCCCTCACTCCTTGCTGGAATAGTCCCTCACTCCTTACTGGAATTGTCCCTCACTCCTTACTGGATTACGATCTCACTCCTTGCTGGAATGACCTATCACTCCTTGCTGGAATGACCTATCACTCCTTGCTGGAATTGCCACTCACTCCTTACCGGAATAGTCCCTCACTCCTTACCGGAATAGTCACTCACTCCTTACCGGATTGATCTATAACTCCTTGCCGAATTGATCTAACACTCCTTACTGGATTGATCTATCACTCCTTGCTGGATTATGATCTCACTCCTTGCTGGATTATGATCTCACTCCTTGCTAGATTGATCTATCACTCCTTGCCGGATTGATCTATCACTCCTTGCTGGATTAAGATCTCACTCCTTGCTGGATTGATCTATCACTCCTTACTGGATTACGATCTCACTCCTTGCTGGAATAGTCCCTCACTCCTTGCCGGAATAGTCCCTCACTCCTTACTGGATTACGATCTCACTCCTTACTGGAATTGTCCCTCACTCCTTACTGGAATTGTCCCTCACTCCTTGCCGGAATAGTCCCTCACTCCTTACCGGAATTACGGCTTGTTTCTTTATCTTATTCCGCGAACCACCCATTGCTTAATTACCTCAAGCCGTTTCTGTACCGCCGAAGGCACATGGATTTTTGAAGCAAAAAAATCACTGACATCCGCGCTTGCGATACTGTACACAACCACTCCGCCGGAAACCGGTTCAAAGTAGACCTGGGCGATAAACTTCTCTTTCCCGATAACCGGTACAAATAAAAAAGAAAGGGCTTTGAAATTCGTGAGCGTACATACAATGGCCCGGCTGTTAGCCGCAATATCAACGCGGTAATAACAGTTGCCGAAATTGGCGTCTTTTAGCCGTACGTACCACGTTTCCCTACCGGGCGCGGCAGCCGCTCGCGGCGGATCGGGAATAGCGGACGTATCTTTGTCGCTTTTAATACGAGTGGCGTCTTCAAAGAGCGGAACATCGGCGCCTTTTGTGGCCGAATGATAGGAGATGCCCTTTAAGCTGCGGACATTCTGAAGGGCGTTGTAGACATTCACGATGGTTACCCGTTCAAAGGGAAGAAGCGCGATACTCTCCGTTATGTAGGCGTTCTTTAGAATAGCATGTTGAACGGCAAGCTCGGCTCCCGCCGGAACAATATGCTGCAACGCAGAGCCTTTTCCGGCCGCAACAAAACCGTCAGCCGATAAAGCGGCCTGCGTTTTTTCCGTATCCAATTCCGGAAAAATATCGTTAAATGAACGGGTCTGACTAAAAACCGGTACCGCTATGAGTATCCATACACAAAAAACGCCTATCCCCGTGTTCTTTTTAGAAAAATACATCAATATGCTCCTTTACCCCGAAGGACGACCCCAATAGTTTTATACAAAATCCACATATCCAGCCACATAGACCAGCTTTGCATATAATACGTATCATACGAAACCCGTTCCGCATAGTCCGTATCCGAACGTCCTGAAACCTGCCACAAACCGGTCATACCGGGTTTTACCGAAAAGATACGCGCAAAATTCTCTCCGTATTTCACCACCTCCGCTTCAACGATGGGACGCGGACCCATAAGGCTCATCTCCCCTTTCAGCACGTTGATCAGTTGGGGAAATTCGTCAAAGCTGAACTTTCTCAGTATTCTCCCGATTTTCGTTACCCTTGGATCGTCTTTTAACTTATGACTCGTGTCCCATTCCTCTCGAATCGCGGGATCGGAATCAAGCAGCTTTTGTAATTGCTCCTTGGAATCCACGGCCATGGACCGGAATTTCCACGCGGTAAAAGGCGTACCGTTCCGGCCAACCCGTACGTGTCCATATAACACGGGACCCGGGGACGTAATCTTAATCAGCAGCGCAATGATAAGCAAAAACGGCAGGATAATGCCGCCCCCTATAAGCGTCAATGCCAGATCCATCGCCCTTTTTATACCTACATTCCAAAACATTTTTAATTTATGGCTGGTAATAAACCCCAGCATACCGTTAAAATCGCACACCCTCATCCAAATGGTGGCGCTGCTGAAAAAGTCCGGCACAATGACCGTATATCTGAATGCCGAAAGCGAGTTGTTGAGCGAATGGGGCGGCTCTTCCCTATTTGCCATAGACATGGCAATGATAGCCATCTTGATATTGAATTTCTTTACGATAGTCCGTCCGATAGAAGTATCATGGATAACCGGAATGCCTTTATACATGCCGCTTCCCGCTTTATCGTCATCCAGAATAAGAACCGGCACATACCCTACGTGGCTTCTTTTTAATAAATGCTCAATAACAAGATGAGCCATGGAGCCGTTCCCGTATATCACTGCCGGAATACCCCCTAATTTTGTCTTACTCAGGATGACACGCATACAAGAACGGCAGAATGAAAGTATAAAACATGAACATATAAAACTTATGATAAACGCAATCGAGATCGTATCAAATTCCCTGTCTTCAATAAAACGGGAGAAGATAACGCCGCCGTGCGCAATAATAGACCCAAGTACAAAAGAACGCAATTCTTCGGCCGGCGCAAGCGAAATACCCGGATAGAGTCCATACAGCCAGAACAATAAAATAAAAACCGGCAAATAAGGCCAATACATGACGAAAGAGCTGAAATTGATAAGCGTCATGTCATAGAAATTAACCATAAAAAAACCCGCGCCGAAGGAAAGCATAACGCCGAAAAAATCTGCAATGATAAAAGCCATAGCGGTCAACGCGGAACTGGTTCTATGGAAACGTGATGAATACCACAACTCAAACTGGGATAACGTCATCATTTTAATATAGCACAAGAATTAGAATATAACAATAACAAGCGGGAATAAAACACAATCTCAATGCGCTATTATTACACGGCAAAACCTCTGCCTAAATGCAATGAACGCCGCCTAGAGCGCTCACCGCCGGCCCCGTATGCGATCCGCTCGCGCCGTGTTCGATACGTCCCTACCGTACCGTTCCGGCTATACTACCGCCATGCATGAACGCTTCTTGAAGGAATTGATCTCAATGCAAGCCTAGCATTGAGGTCAATGCAAGGAGCGTTTTTTTACAATCCTTCAATATCCTTAAAATACCGTACCGTACCGACCTTGAGTTCATCCGTTGCGTCTTCGTCGGATACAACAACCGCTCCGGGGTGCATCTGAAGGCAAGAAAGCGTCCACATCTGGCTTACGCCGCCCTCAACTGCGGCTTGCAGGGCGCGCGCCTTGTTATGCCCGCTCACGATAATGACGACTTCCCGTGCGTCCATGACGGTACCGACCCCTACGGTCAAAGCCATGTTCGGCACTTTCTCGATATCGCCGTCGAAAAAGCGGGCGTTAGCTGCCTTCGTATCTCTGTTAAGCGTCTTTACACGGGTTCGGGAATGAAGCGAAGACCCCGGCTCATTGAACGCAATGTGTCCATCCGCTCCCGCGCCGCCTAAGAAAAGCTCAATGCCGCCTGCCGCCCGTATCGCCGCTTCGTAGGCCGCACATTCCGCCCGAAGGTCTTGAGCCATCCCGTTCAATATGTGGGTATTTTGCTTTTTTATATCAATATGATCAAACAAATTATCCTTCATAAAACGATGGTAGCTTTGCGGATGATCGTCCGGCAATCCAACATATTCATCCATGTTAAACGTAACAACATCCGCAAAGCTCACTTTTCCCGCCTTGTTCAAGACGATAAGCTCCTTGTAGATTCCAAGCGGGCTTGATCCCGTAGGAAGCCCCAGCACAAACGGTTTGTCTTTTGATGGGGCAAAAGCATTAATACGTCCGGCAATATAACCGGCTATCCATTTACTCGCCGCAGCGTAGTCTTTATGCACTAACAGTCTCATAGCAACTCCTCTAATGGTTCAATCAGCGCGCTCACCTGAAGCGCGACAGCCGCATCAAAACTCATTCTTCTTAATTGAGCCGCCCACAATAACAGCTCTGATATTGAAATCTCCGTCAAATACGGTAATATCTGCATCGTAGCCCGGAATAAGCGCTCCCTTATGGTTATAACGGAGAACTTGAGCGGGATTAAAGGCTGCGGTTTTAGCGGCGTCTTCAAGACTGAAACCGAAAGACACGAGGTTTTTTATCCCCTGAATCATGGTAAGCCCTGATCCGGCGATAACATCGTCTATTTTACGATGAAACGCCCCATCGTGGAAGATCACTTCCTCGCCATTGGCGAAGAATGGACCCTCTTTTTGTTCGGTGGGCTTTAGACCGTCCGTAACCAGCACGATCTTGTCGTTTGGTTTATCCCGCTGGAGCAGCTTGAATACATCGGGATGCACATGGAAACCGTCTGCAATAATTTCGCAAGACATTTCAGGGTGGATAAGTACCGCGCCGACCGCATTTGGATTCCGGTGTTCCAATTTACTCATGGCGTTGAAAAGGTGCGTAGCATGGAGAATACCCGCCTGCATACCTTCAACCATGTTCTCGTAATTCGCATCGGTATGTCCCGCTTGCAGTACAATACCTTTTTTTATACAGAACAAGGCAAGTTCACGCATACCTTTAATTTCCGGCGCAACCGTCATATTGGCGATATGTCCGCCTGACGCTTCCCAGAGCCGCTCCATGAAGGGTATGTCTACCGGCCGGAGCGTATCGGGTTTCTGTACACCCAGTTTGTTCGGTGAAATAAACGGACCTTCAAGATGCAAGCCCAGTATCCGCGCGCCGTTTTCTTTACCTATTGCAGCGGCGATTTGACGCACGGCGCCCACCATGTCGTCTCCGGCTATGGGGTAGAGCGTAGGGTTGAAAGCGGTAACCCCGTACCGGCAGAGCAGGCGGGACATCTCCACTATGGAATCGGCGGTACAATCGTCCGTACCATAGCCGCCGAATCCATGAATATGCGTGTCGATAAAACCCGGCGTAATGAACGCGCCCTGTACATCAATGATCTCAACATCGCTTCCGAAACGTTTTTGTTCAAAGCGTTTTTCAGAAAACACATCGGCAATAAGACCGTCTTCAACCAATACCGCGCAATCTTCCATTGCGGCGAAACTTGTCATTACGGTACCGTTGTGTAAACAAATACCATTCATACCTTTCTATTATTCCTTCTTCCTGACCCGATTTTTTGGCACAAAGATCGGGTCAAAATACTTTTTCATATCTATTTTAGCGGCGAACGCTTTTATTATAAATTGGTATATGATGAAAGCAAGTACTATTGCAAGAATAAAAATCAGCATTGACGCCCATGTTATCGCTTCTTCAGAAATGTGGGGAGCGATTAACCGCAAGAAAAGCATCAGTACCCCCAAGAAGACAGCGATGGTGATTACAACATTAACTACCGTTGCTCCAAGTACGAAAAAAAACGTATTAAGTTTCTTGTTCAAGATATTTCTCCTTCTTTATGTTGACTTTCTGTATTTTCTGATCGGATTTTGTTTCCCGTTTGTCAAGGAAAATAGACAACAATAAGATGATACAGCAGATCACGACGCTTGCATCCGCAATGTTAAACGTGGGCCAGCGATCAAACCCGAACAGGCCGAAAAATTTAACGCTGATAAAATCAACAACGCCATCAGAACGAAAGATACGGTCCACGATATTGCCCAAACCTCCGCCGATAATGCCGGCTACAGCCCATCTTTGCAGGCGAGTAAAATCATGAGACTTAACGTAGTACCAGATCACGGCTCCCAGCACCAAAAGCGGCAGCACAATAAACAAAATCGGACGTACGGCATCGGGAAGTCCATCCCCAAGGCTGAACGCTATCGCTTTGTTACGTACATGAACGATCCACACGAGATCGTTGTCGAACACGTCTTTGATAAAGACGCCGCCGCCTGACGGCGATAACCGCCAATTCTCGGCGATAAACGTTTTAACCGCCTGATCCGCCAGAATGATACACGCCGTCAGCGAAAACGGCAGTATTTTTTTCATATCTCTCATATATACGTTTCTCCTCATTGCTTATAATCCTGTCGGGACGTCAATGAACTCAACGTCCATATTCAACGTCTCGGCGCATAAACCCATCACGGCGCGGACTCCCCATACTTCCGTTGAGTAGTGTCCGCCCGCGATCACGTTAATGTGCGCCTCAAGCGCGTAGTGGTACCACGAGTGAGAGGCGTCTCCGGTTACAAAAAGGTCCATACCCTCCGCAGCAGCCTCGTTCACAAACTCCGGCGCACCGCCTGAAATGACCGCCGCCGTCAGAATCCGCTTCTTGCCAAAGGGAAGAACGCTCAACGGCGGTCTATCCATAAAGCTGATAAGCGAAACCGCTTCTTCAATGGCAAGCGGCGTCTTGAGCGTACCTTTCCAGCCGATCTTTTGCCCATGATACGCGCCGAACGGCTCGAGGCATTCGATTCCGAGTTTCCGCGCAAGCGCCGCATTGTTTCCGTATTGCGGGTGTTTATCCAGCGGAAGGTGTACGGCATACAGGGCAATGTTATTATCGAGGAGGAATTTGAGCCGCGCACGGTGGAGACCGGTCGGCGCGCAAGGCTTTCCCCAAAAAAGCCCATGATGAACAAAAAGCATCCCCGCTCCCGCTCCGGCGGCGCGCTCAAAAGTCTCCCCGCAGGCGTCGGTTGCAAACGCGATTTTTCTTATATCCGAACCGTCATTATCAACCTGTAGCCCGTTCAAAGAAGCGTCTTCTATCGTATCAATAGCAAGAATATCCTTAAAAAAGATATCTAACTTTTTACTAGTCATACCGTTTAATATACTCTAAAATCACTCGAATTCCAAGCCTGATTTTTTTCAACATATACATTTTCACCCATTCCTGTTTGGAAGCCCTTTCCTTCTTGGGCGTCTTCATCCATGAAAAGCGATGCAAAGCCGGTGATACACGCCGCGGTATTGATAATACACGACTTCCGCATCCGTAGATGTTTTCCAGCGCCCATGCTAAGCGCCGAGTACAGCGGCTGCACGGCGGGATAGTCCGAATAATCCGGCAGCCGCATACCTTGCCCCGCGATCAAGACGGCGGGAGCGGCATCGCTTGCGTGTAACGTATGTAATAAGGAGATATAGATTCCATCCCGCTCTTTAGCTCTGGTAATAGTATCCGGCGCCAAAAACAACGCGGGTTTTTGCATAACAGGGGCGTCTGTACGCCGGTTTATTTTTTTAGGCTGCCGACTCTTAAACCATGCGGATACCTTGAGCCGCATTTTGCTAAACCACGGAATATCCTCCGGTATTTCAACAGGTTCTTCTTCATGGTAGAAAAACGACCACAGACGGCTTTCAATAGCGGCGATCGCTTTCAGAGAAGGATGCGCCGCAATAAAGACGCTTGACGAAACAGCCGAAATCAGCGCCGAACCGCCCGCTCCGTATCCAACGGCAAAAACAGGCGTTTGCCTTCCGCCTTGTATGACGTCGTTTATATGTGAGAAAACGAATTCGATGTCGTCCAGCCGTTCTTGTTCCCAGTAGCGTCCTGTCTGGTTTGCTTTTTCTAAAGCCGTACCGCTCTTCAACGCCGTAAGCAGCGCAATCCGCTCTTTCAGCGGCAGATTCTCACGTGAAAAAGACGCGGCAACAAAGCCGTTCTTCCGTATTTCGGCGCATATTTTATCAACGGCTTGAAAGGAATCAAAGAGCGGCGGGATAACCAGAATAAGCCCCCTGCTTTCCTCCTGTTCCGTTTCGTATATCCGAACCGAAAAATGCATCTGCCGTTGCTCATCAAGCAAGGAAACGGTCCGTACACGGTCCGTTACCAGCCTTGTATCCATGTCCGGCGAAAAATACACCGCTATTCCCGTTACGATTACCATTATTACCAACGCAGCTATAGGCGGAGGCGTCCACTTTCGGGTATGGAAATACGACAATACGGCGTTGTTCCACCCCGTAATATGTGTAAAAAAGATTTTTATATTCACTACAGTAGTATATATCAGCAGAGGGATACATTCCAAACGGAATCCGTATGCGGGGAACAGGCAGATCATAAGGGCAAGGCTAATGGGAGACAGCCACGTAAGCCCGTCAAATGGTCTTAATACGTTAAAAAACGGACGTATGAGAGGCAGTAATAGGAAAAGAAAGACAAGTATTTCAAGTATCCATAAATCTTTCATATGTTGTACCGCTACAACCGCTTATATATTCGTCTGTCTCGCGTACCGCGCCAACTCATCAGCTATGGCGGTATACACGCGGTCTACAAGGCGTTGCTTGCGGTCTTCGCGTGGAATATCCGCAACCGCAATCGGCGAAGCAAAGATAAGCCCCACCGGTACTTTTTGAACGAGTTTTGTTTTCTCAAAAATATCGTAACTACCCGCAATGGCTACAGGCACGATGACGGCGTCGGACTGGGTTGCCAGTTTAAAAGCCCCTGCTTTGAAAGGAAGCAAGCCC
Organism: Treponema sp.; assembly: GCA_031284105.1. Taxonomy (GTDB): domain Bacteria; phylum Spirochaetota; class Spirochaetia; order Treponematales; family Breznakiellaceae; genus JAIRKH01. The sequence continues at coordinate 19,989 of JAITAN010000059.1, forward strand.
TGTCCCCTGCTCCGGTGTCCTTCGGGAAAAATGATCATGGCGCCGCCATCCTGAATATAGGTTATACCCTTGTTTATGGTATGTACGGCTTTTTTTATATTCTTTCTATCCAAAAAAAGTCCGCCTAATAAAGAAATCCACATATTGATAAACGGCACCAATATAAGTTCTTTCTTGGCGATGAAACCGAACGGCCGTCCCGCATGGGCAAGAATAAGCGCAATATCAAAAATACTCCCATGGTTGCTGACAAAACAAAGGGGTCCTTTCCGCGGGATATGCTCCTTCCCATTGACCGTCAGGGCACACTTTGTCAGAACGATGATCCCCTTTGCCCACATTTCGGCTATTTTATACATACAAAACGACATGGGTCTTTTCAATCCTATCAAACTGAAAAGAAACAAGACTACGCCCACAGGAGACACAATAATCACCGATATTATTATGACGCTAAAAACATATACGGTCCGTAATACGCTATTCAAGATGACCCCTTCCCTTTCTGCGGTGTTTCATTCACCTTATTTGAAGGTTTGATTCATTGGATTACCGGGATGGAAGCGTTACAACGCCGCCTGCTGCGGTAAGCGGGATGTACTGCGGCACTTCAACGCCGTCCCAGCGTTTAGCGCGCTCAAGCTCTATTTCCAGTTCCCGCAACTGAATCTCAATCTGTTGATTGGCGGCAATCAGCCGGTTGTATTCCGCAATACCCTGCCCTTCGGCGATCCGCGCCTCGGCTTCTTTTTGAGCGCGGTACAGCGCCGCGTCCGCGGCTATTTTCTGCTGATCCGCGTCTGCCTGCGCCGTCGTATGCTTCGCCTTGGCCGCCGCCTCCGCCTCTATTACCTGCTTCCTCGACTGCTGTTCCGCTATATTCGCCTCTTCAGTCGCCTTTTTTACGGCTTGGGCCGCTTCCATCGTGGCGTTGATCTGTTTGTCGAAATCGCCGCTCCAATCAAAATTCGACACGTTTAACTGGGTAATTACCACCGGATACTGGCTCAACGTTGCTGTTAAGCGCTCCAGTACATTATTGGATATGTTCGCCTGGTTTTGGGCGAGATCAAAGATGGTATATCCGCCGATAACCGTCTTAATTGAGGTAACAACGGAACTTTCGATGATCTGCTTCAGCATCTCTTCCGAATACAGTTTCGCGATGTCAAGGATTTTATTTTCGTCAAACCTCCAGTAGATCGTTGATTCCACCCCGATGATCTGATTATCTTTGCTGATAGCGCCGTTGTTATCAATGGCTATCTTAACCTTAAACTCTTTGGGTTTAATCGACCACGTGCGAATAGCGCCAACCAGAGGAATATGCGTGGCAAGTCCGGGCTGGATGATTTCATCTCCGGCCGCGCCAAGAAAATAACCCACGCCCCGGTCGGTAGCGCCGATGATACTGAATGGATTAAGAAGAATGAGCAGGATAATAGCTACGCCTGCAATGATAAGCGGTTTTATAACTTTAGACGCCATAATGAATCTCCCTTCCGCCCCACGGCAGAAGCCCTCCGCCGCGGGGCTTTTGTTTTTCCCTGAAAGGATATACCAACGGTAAAGGGCGTGTCAAGGGTTCTGGGAATGCCCACCCTGCGTAAACGGATACGCTCCCCGCAAAAGGAACGCGCCGAAGGTTCAACGGGGCAGCGTATCGGACGTTGACTCTGAAAAAAGGCGGACCTGCCGCTTTCAGAGATAAGACTCTTCCGCGGGTCCGTACTTGGCGAATACCGCGGCTATCTTCTTTTTAAGCGTTTCGGGCAGAATGGGCTTTACAATGTAATCCGCTACGCCCAGATCGCCGGCCGTGCGGATAAGATCCTCGCTGGCGTGGGAGGTAACAAAGATAACCGGCACACCGGACGCCTTGGGGAGCTGCCGTATCTTTTCCATGACCTCGAAACCGGACATAGCGGGCATTTCAATATCAAGGAGGATAAGATCAACCGTCCTTTCGTTCAGAATTTCAAGGGCAAGTTCGCCGGATTTTGCTACAAGTACCGTGTAGGCGTCTTCCAGAATAACCTTGATGGTTCTTAGATTTGTCGGCATATCATCGACCGCGAGCACGGTTTTTACGCTTTTGGCCGTATCTCCGGCATCCTTTTTAAGGGGAAGCGGAATACATTTACCTTCCTGGGTTATAAAAAACCTATCTTTCCCATATATAATGGTATACATCTTTTTGAGAAGAACGGTTTTATCATAAGGCTTTGCCACATAGTCCCTTGCGCCGACCACCGATGCCTGACTGACAAAACTTGACGATACGTGCGATGTTACGAAGATTACCGGAATATCCTTTACATTGGGCATTTTTTTAAAAATTTCCATAAAGTCAAAGCCGGACATGCCCGGCATATCAATATCGAGCAAAATCAGATCAATCGGCATATCTTCCAGTATTTTAAGCGCCAGTTCGCCGGATTTCGCCAGAAACACATTGAAAAATTCGTCCAACATGACTTTTGCGGTTCGCAGGTTTAGCGCCATATCATCGACCACTAAAACGTTTTTTCTTTCTTCTGCCAATTTAGAAAACCCCTTCTTTATATCTATATAACGATAGAAACAGGAATTTGTCAAGTCTCATTCATAAGATTGCGTTAAAAAACACGTAATGAAATATTCAAGCCGCGTTAACTCAAACGCCGGCGTTAAAACCCGCCCGATATGACAAACGCCTTACTATTCGGCTTTTATAACGCGTGGAATTCCCCCGGTTGATCAATCGGGGGAGGGTCAGCCCTACCCTATATCAGAGGTCTGACCTAACCGTACCCTGCGAAGAGGGGTATACCTCTGGGGATAATTGCGTAAATATATATATGTATAAACGAGGTAGTTTGCCGCGGTTAAGACGGCGGGGTTCCCCTTTGGTGTGGCGGGGTTCCCCTTTGGTGTGGCGGGCTGCCCCTTTGGGACGGCGGGCTGCCCCTTTGGGACGGCGGGCTGCCCCTTTAACTTGGCGGGGTTCCCCTTTGACGTGGCGGGCTGCCCCTTTGGCTTGACGGGGTTCCCCTTTAACCCGGCGGGGTTCCCCTTTGAGACGGCGGGCTGCCCCTTTGGGACGGCGGGCTGCCCCTTTAAGACGGCGGGCTGCCCCTTTGACGTGGCGGGGTTCCCCATTGGCGTGGCGCGGTCCCCCTTTAAGACGGCGGGGTTACCCGTTACGGGGTTTCTACCTCAAAATGAGAAAAACGGATAAGCGTTTTGTTTGCCTCTATAAAAAAATGAGAGAACCAGCCTTCGGTTTGTCTCCACAAAAAAGTGGGAATTATGGACGCGTCCGGACCGCGCATACAACAGGCCGTTTTCAGATATACTTCCGGGTATAATTGCGAAAAAAATAGGCACGGCGTTTTCAAACGGGGGGTTTGGGAACGCCTTTTTTATGATTATTGGAATGAATGATTCATGGCGCGGCGCGGCGCGGCAATGAATTAGTTTATTTTTACCAGC
>JAITAN010000085.1 GCA_031284105.1 Treponema sp.
CAGCATCTCGCCTTTATCGCCGTACCAAGCGTTTGCTACGCTCAGACGGCTCTTTTTAGCGGTAAACATCCGCCTTAAGAACGGCCCGGAACCGTCTTTCGCAACACGGTAAAACAAGACAATCATATACCATCGCGGTATGCTTGTCAAGATTCTTTTTACGGTTTTCGCTTTTTTTGCCCCCTCTTTGTATCTATTGATGAATATATGAACGCGAACTAATTGCAAGAATACAATGAAAAAAACGGCGCATAACTCGGCGGCATAGTTTTACCGGGGATAGTACACGCTCCATGGGGCGTATGACGGCACCCGTTAGCGGCTTCAAACCGGACGTTCGCGTTTTGTAAACGACATGAGCGCCTCTAGTTTTTCCGCCATGTTGACAAAATCCTGTATTTCAAGATGTTCCGCACGCTCATTTTCCGGTACGCCGCATTGACGGAGCGTTTCTACGGCGATTGCCGCCGCGTCGTGCGCGCGCGCGCCGTATGCGCCCTCATCGCCGCGCCCAATGAAACGGGACGCGGCAAACGCGGCGAGGTTGTTCTTGACGGTCTTCCTGCGGGAGGCAAAAAGCCGGCGTACAAGCGGTCTAAAAAGAGGCGGGTACGCGGCGGCGGGATCGATGTCCGTGCGGATATCAAAGCGTACCGCTTGGGAATCCACATGGGGCGCCGGATAAAAAGACGCGCCTTTCAACGTCATCAGCCGCGTTGCCGTATAGGCGGAAGCGCATAGCACGGAAAATGAGGAATAATTTTTACTTTTCGGTTTTGCAACGATACGCTCCGCAACCTCTTTCTGCACCGTTACCACAAGCCGCGTGAAAAAACGGCTCTTTTCAATAAAGTCGGCAAGAAGGACGGATGCGATGGTATAGGGCAGATTGCCGAGGAAAAAATCCGTTGCCGCCGGCCGCGGCAGGTCCTGTTGAAGCGGCCACGTTTTCAGTACGTCTCCCTCAACAAGATGAAAATACGGATTGCCGCCGAAAAACTCCTTTAAGACCGCGCCGAATCCCGTATCGATCTCAAATGCTTTCACGGCCGCCCCCCGTTCAAGCAGCAGACTTGTCATTGCGCCAAGCCCCGGACCCACTTCCCATACAACGGAACCTTGCGTTATCTCAAGGGCGTCAACCAGTTTCTTGCGCGCATTTTGATTTATCAAAAAATTCTGACCGAACTTCTTCCGCATCCCCAACCCCCGGCCGTCGAGAAAAGCGCGGAGGCTTTGGGGCGAATCGTAGTTAAGCGGCGGCATAGGGTTTTTAACCAAAACGCTCTCCCGCGATCCGTTCACCGGCGGCCGCCCTTCGCAGGCAAAGCTTCATACGCGCACAGCGCGTCCGCATATAGTGCGCGCCCAGAACAAGGGCAATGATCGCAAACGATGCAAGCAGAACCGGAACAGGCCGGTCGATTTTAATGCCGGGCGGAATCGCAGCCCATGACGCCGCGGACTCAAGCCCTTGATAAAAAAGCGAAAGCGCCGTATCGAACCAAGCCGGCGCGGACGGCGCGATAAAAACAAGGGCAAGCGCCGCCAGGGAGCCGATCATGAAAACCGTTGTCAGCGGCACGATGACAAGCCCCGCTATAATGCCGAAGGGTTTTATCACGCCGAAAAAGGCAGCCGAAACGCCGGCGGTCGCAAGGAAGGCCGCAATGGACGCGGCAAGGCTTTGTCCAAGAAAATCCGGCAGCCTTCCCCTGAACACGGTGTAAACCGGCCCGCTTAACGCCAGAATTCCCGCAAGGGCAAGATAGGATAGTATAAACGAAAGGGAGTAGCCGGCCGCCGGTTGTACACCAATTTGAAGCAGAAATGCCATGCCCAATAGGGAAAGCGTATCCTTGGGCAGGGAGAAAAACAGCGTAATCGCGCCGAGAAGGTACATGATCGCGGCCCTGTTCAAAGACGGCATAGCGCCTACAAGGTAGACATACGCGGTGATAAAAACAGCGCCCGCAAGAGCCGCGGCCTTCAAACCAAGCGGCTTTTTCAAGAGAAACGCTATGACCGCGGAAACAACGGCAAGATGCATACCCGATAGGGCGAGCACATGGGAACAGCCCGCGGCCTGATACCGTTTGGCAAGCGTTGAATCAAGCGTGTCCTTTATGCCGAAAAGCAGGGCAAGCGCAAGCCCCCCCCAACGGTACTGCGAGAAACGCTCGGCTATCGTGAGCCGAATTCCGGTACGGAATTGCTCAATATCCGGCGCAGGCTGTACGATATGAACCGAATGAGCGCGAAAGAGGCTTACTTCAGCTTCCGCGCTATTTTCTTCCGCTGTATTTTTTCCCTTTCCATGTATCAGAAAATCACCTTCAAGATACACCTCGCTACCCCTACCGAATTCTTTCAAGCGTGGGATGGCGCTTTCCGGGAAGAACACGGACACGGTTCCCGACGCAGAGGCTTCGGTCTTCCCCGCGCCCCCGATGGCGCGCCGGATGGCGACGCTTCCCATGCCTCGCGTTCCCCGTTCATTGGTAAGGATACGCGGATCGTCCCGCATGACGCCGTATATGCCGGTTATGTTCGCGGGCGGAAGCCCCGTATGGATCGGAAAAGGTCTTCCGGCTGCAAAACCCGCGAAAAACCCAAGCGCAGCCGCAATGACGTATATATGAGCGGTTCGAATACGGTCGCCGGTTTTCCGGCGCATAACGGCTTTTTTGTCTTCGCCGCCCTGTACGCGGAAAAGGAAAGCCTGCCCGGATAGAAGCGCACGCAAAAAACCGGTGAGGCAGACCGTACCGCCGAGCAGCGCAAGGATGCTCTGAAAGGCTGCCGCAGGCGAAAGGTACGGCGCCGTGTAATAGCTTACCGCCGCACAGAACGCGGCGCAAAGAACCGGGGTTATCCGTATGCCGTTTACCATTTAAGCTTCGAGAGCGCGGTTCTTGCCGCGGCTTTTATCTCATTGGAATACGACAGGTACGCCACATAAAGCAGGTGATCAAAGGCAATCTTAGCTCCAATATCACCCAAGGCATTGATCGTCGCAAGTACTATATCTTTATCAAAACCGTCTGTTTGTTCTGTTTGAAAATTGAACAATCCCAACTGTATCGCTAAAATTTGAGCCGCTTCCGAAGTTCTCATTGCCCCCAGACACAGCAACGCTTCAATAAATCGTTCTTTTATCGCGTTTCCATGTGCGAAATCGGTCTGTACCTGATAAAAATGACGGATAACCAATGCCGAAGCGCCTGTCCAACCTAAAACGGTGAGCATACGTACCGCTTCATACCGCAGGGTATAGGAATCGGCATCGCTTGCGTTAAGCCCCATTTCCAGAGCGGTTTGAGCCAATACATTCTTATCGGCAACCGGTATCTGTACGCCATGCGTTGCGCTAATGAGCGTAAAAGCCTTGAGTTTGTCGGATGGCGGGTTGTTCCGAATGATGCCGGCAAGAAACGCCGCGTAGTTTCCCCGAATTTGACCGATCGCCAGTTGCGCCGCCTCGGCAACGGTATCGGGATAGGGGAGGGAAAACGCGGAAAACAGCACGGAATAGGAAGAATCATCGCCCAACTTTCCAAGCGCGGCGATACCGGCTTGAAGCACCTGATAGTCCGGCGCTATGCCTGTAAGAAAGGCGTTATTCTGATCGTGCAGTAGTTGGTTCAACTCCGCAATAACCCGCCGGTTTCCTTGGGCGGTTATTGCCAGAGCGTCTAAAATCATGGCCCGTACGGAGCTGTCGCTGTAAAGAGACCACAGCTTCAAGAGAGTTTCCGCGGAATCCCGGTAGCCCGTCTGCCCTGCGCCCTGTACCGCGGCTTTGGTCAACGCGATCATATCCGCATCGTCCGCAAGCACGTCCGCATTGCTCAAAGAAAACTGTAAAGCAAAACCGTAGAGCTGATCGAGGAACGGCAAAACATACGGAACGGCTGCCGCATCGTTGAGAATATTCAGTTTTTCGGTGAGGCTTGCCGCCGCAAACTGCCGCTTATACGAAATAAGTATAGAATCTTGCGCCGCTATATAGCCGTTTAGCAAAGAAAAACACAGGAACATATATACTTTTCTCATAACGTTTCCTCCGTACCATTATAAAGGCATTGTAATACACTTTGCTTTACTATTACAATAGGCGTATGCCGGTACTCGAAGCGATTATTCTCTATCTTGTCCTCTTTTTCCCCGCCGTGTTTGCAGGCGTTGAAGGCGGAACCGTTATCGTTTTTTCCGTTAATCGGGAATTGCTGCACATGTTCGTTTACAATATACCGCCTTTGGCGCTTATTTGGTTTCTTTTACTCCCCAAAAAGAATATGTTGACTATGCGGACGGAGCCGGCGGCTTTCTTATCGACTCTCCGAAACGCCGTATTTTCTTCGGTTTCCACGAGAATAAACGTCTTTATGAGTTTTATACTCGCCTTTTTCGGCTTACTCGCCATCAGTACCGGCGGTTCGGCATTAAGCGAACTACTGGAACGAGCGGCCGGCATTTCCTTTGAAACTGACGTTAGCCTCCAGACGCCGGAGACGGTTCTAGGGTGGCTTGTTCTCTACTTTTCGTGCGTAAGCACAGGCTACCTTGAGGAGAGTTTCTTCAGGTTTTATCTGTCCGACAGGCTCAAGGCATACGGGCTTTACCCGGCAATGCTGATGTCAAGCATCGGCTTTGCCTTTTGCCACGTATATGAAGGCCCGTTCGGCGTAGTAAACGCGCTTCTTGCCGGCGTTTTTCTGTTTTTCATATTCAACAAGCGGAAATCCGGTAATGGGATGCAAACCCTGCACGCTCTCGCTTTTGCCCACGGAACGTACAACGCGCTTATTTATGCGGCCATTGCGCTTAATGTTTAACGCTACGCTCCTCCGTTTATACCCTTCAGAGGTTCGACGGTTCGGGCTTCTGATATGGGCTATGTCTGCCCTCTGACATGGAGCGCGTTTACGCTAAAGGAGAGAAAGGTAAAGACGCATAAAAGGGGCGCTGCCGCCGAAAACAATCGGACCTGCTTAATGCGCTCATCCGCCGGTGTGAGCATGGGTGCACGCGACGGAAATCGGCGTGCACCCTAGATTGAAACAGCGCGCGGAAAAAGGAGCGTTGGAAGGGGTGATAAAACGAAGAGCCGGGGAGGATGGAACGCGAAGGATACATACGGTAACGGTGGGGGATAGAATGCCGGCCGCCGTCGGGCCGTCCGGAGGCGGCGTTTCGGACGCGGTTGAGGCGCGGTTACCGCCGGAAACTATCGGAACGCAGGAGTAACGGGTACTCCTGTTGATGGATAGGGCGTATGAAGACGTCGTCCGCGGAAGCATGAAATGGAAGGGTATAAACCGCGGAAAGAGATGGGGCGGTTTTTGCGGCGGCTCAAGGCGTTCCGAGGCATTCGCACCCGCCATGATAACCTTGCCGGTATGTTTAGCGTGAACGCGCGCCGGTCTCTGTCTGACCCCTGATTATGATCGGTTATACGTCGGGGGATACCGGTGATTCTTAATCATGCATAGGTTTAAGCACCGGAAACAGGATCACATCGCGTATGGAGGCGCTGTCCGTGAGGAACATAACGAGCCGGTCTATACCGATGCCCATGCCGCCGGTCGGAGGCATACCGATTTCAAGGCTTGATATAAAGTCCTCGTCAAGCCGATACGCTTCATCATCGCCGAGTTCGCGTTCCCGTGCCTGCCGGCGGAAACGGTTGAGCTGGACGATAGGATCGTTCAATTCCGAATAGGCGTTGGCAAGTTCCCGCCCATAGACAAACGCCTCAAACCGTTCGGTCATATCCGGGTTCCCCGGTTTCTGCTTTGTTAGCGGGGAAATATCGGTCGGATAGTCGATGACAAATGCCGGTTGAATGAGCTTTTCTTCGGCGAACTTTTCAAACGCCGCATTCATAATATCTCCGCGGCTGCAATCCGGCAGGTTTTTCTTGAGCGTATCAACCAGATGATAGTCCTGAGCGGTTTTGCGCGCGTCTTCGTCAGAGCGTATGCGGCTGAAATCGGGGCCGCCGTATTCCGTAATGGCATCCGGCATGGTGATCCGCCGCCAGGGAGCCGCAAACTCCAACTCCGTTCCCTGATACGCAACCTTTGTTGAACCGCACACGGCCCGCGCGGTCTCGGCCGCAAGCGTTTCGCACAGTTCCATCATGCCGTGATAGTCCGTATACGCCTGATACAACTCCAGCATGGTGAACTCCGGGTTGTGGCGGGTATCCACGCCTTCGTTGCGGAAATCCTTACCAAGTTCATACACCCGTTCCATACCGCCGACAATACAGCGCTTGAGGTACAATTCGGTGGCGATGCGTAAGTGGAGCCGGAGGTTCAGCGCGTTGGATTGGGTAACAAAAGGACGAGCCGCGGCGCCGGACGCAATGGCGGAAAGTACGGGCGTCTCAACTTCAATAAATCCCTTTGCATCAAGAAAGCTGCGGATAGTCGAAATGATCTCGGCGCGTTTGCGGAACGTTTCAAAAGAGCGGCGGTTCATAACGAGATCGAGGTACCGCCTGCGGTACCGCATTTCCGTGTCCTGCAAACCGTGATGCTTTTCGGGAAGCGGCTCGAGTCCTTTTGCCAGAAGCGTAATGGAAGCCGCATGTACCGAGATTTCACCGCGCCTGGTCTTGAAAACCTTGCCTTTTATACCCACAAAGTCGCCTATGTCGTAGGTTTTCACCTCGGCGTAGGCTTCCGCGCCTATGTCGGTAACGCTGATATAGGACTGGATTCTGCCGTCCCTGTCCTGAACATCCGCAAAAGACGCTTTTCCCATGCTGCGGAATGACATAAGCCGCCCCGCAATGGAAACATCCGTTCCTTCGAGCGCTTCAAACCGCTCTTTTATTTCAGCGGAATGATGGGTTTGATCAAATGTCGTCCGGTTAAACGGATCGTTTCCCTCTTTTTGCAAAGACGCCAGTTTTTCGCGTCTGATACGAGCTTGCTCGGAATAATCCTGCTCTTCACTTTCTTCCTTCATTTTTTGATGTTCCGCTTCCGTGTTTTCCGGCGCTGCTTTCTCTTCATATACCATAAGAAACCTCTCACGCATTATAATAGAAAACAAAGGCTTTTGACAAGGGAGGCGTCCCAAAAGCGGCGCATCCCGATCCCGGTATGATTGCCGAAAACCGCGGCGCGCCCTAGGGAAACACTGATTAAATCTGAAAAGATGAAGCAGAAGGAGAAACGGGAGGGATAGAGAGAGCAAAAGTCCTGTTATATGGCGAAAAACAGCCGGTTATGGGAGCATGTTGTCCGCTAAA
>JAITAN010000089.1 GCA_031284105.1 Treponema sp.
GGGGACGCTCATACATTCCCTTCAATACTAAATCCCGCCAGCGGGTTTAATGCCCCTGAAGGGCAGCGGCGCTAAGGTATCGAAGCGCCCCTTGCCCGCCAGCGGGCTTAATGCCCCTGTAGGGCAGCGGTGCTAAGGTATCGAAGCGCCCCTTGCCCGCCAGCGGGCTTAATGCCCCTGTAGGGCAGCGGTGCTAAGTCATCGAAGCGCCCCTTGCCACAAGCCCCCGGTGGTTCGGAATAAACCTTCCTGAGTTGGGGGCTCTCATCCACCCCCCAAGGGGGTTTAATGCCCCTATAGGGCAGTGATGATAAACCATCATCATGCAGAATACGCCCCTGGTATTTGAATAAGCCGTTGTATGTTGGCCGTATTGCCGCACGATCTTCTAGGTCTTGTAAGGCAAGATGGGCCTTTATGTCGTCGGTATCACTCGTGCCGCTGTATGATGCGGGATTAAGTATATCTCCATGTATCTCATCAATCACCGTACCTTTCCTGGGGATAATATTACAGTATTTCCACGCACCCCCATACGTTCCTTCCCCGTCAAACCGCAATACCTGGCCGTGATCGTACTTAATCCGGCCGTCGTACCGTAAGCCTGAAGGATATACATCCGACTCGTTCTTTTCCCTGTCCATAGGAGGTGCTTGTTCCGTTATCTCTACGGTATCGGTATGCGATACTCGTTCAGTAATTTTGAGATCAGTATCATCTACCATTGATGGTTGTATTCCGCCATAGGTCATCTGGCCGTTCATTCGGAGTTGTCCGTTGTATCTTGGTTCAAGAGCGGCAGTATCACCTATCGAGACACCTGCGTTTATGCTTAATATATCATCATTATTTCCATCTCCATAACTTGCAGGATTCGGGGTATCCATGGGGGCATAAAGGGGAGCATCTCCTGAGTAGTGTATCTCTCCACCGTATGTCCGGCTGCCTGTATAGTATTCAGGGATACGAATACTATCAGATACCGTTCCTTTTTGCGAAATAAATTGATTGTATTTCTATGCACCATTGTAGGTTCCATTGCCATTATAGGTCAGTTCTTTTCCGTGGTCGTATTTAATCCGGCCATCGTACCGTAATCCGTTGGTGTATACATCTTGTTCACTTTTAACCAGTGATACCAGAGGGTTTTCTTGTATCAGTACGGTATCGGAAAAATCAAACAATTCCGCCATAGCAATTAAGATATTCGGATTGAGGGTTCCATCAAGGAATTCCCTAAGCCATTTTTTTTCCGCATCAGTCAGGTCGAGTATTTTAAGGGATATTTGTAAAAATTGTTCGTCAAGGACATACCGTTCTCCAAAATGTTCTTTGAGTTGGGATATGGTATAAGTCCGGTTTCCTACATTGGCAAGATAGAAGGCAGCGGCAGTCACCCGTTTCCGGTATTCGTCATCGGTATCATAGGGTACACGTGGGATTGAGAGGGCTTTCCCATGCTACGCTACCTTTTCTAAATCACTGAGATACGGAAAATGCGCATTAAAAGCTTTGAGGGCACCATCATTGATTCTCCCAAAAACCTTTCCCGTAGTTGAGAAAAGTGAACCTCGATTCGGTTTGAGGATACCGGGAGGATTGATTTTCTGGATTAACTCTTTCATGTACTCTCCTTAGTTATGGTTATGGTAGCATTAATAATACTCAGTTCGTTGGCTTGCACATCACGGGCCGGAAAGATTATCTCAAGGGTATTGAGATTCAGGGAAGCATACAGGGCATAAAGATCACGAATAGCAAACCGCCCTCCAATACTCAGCCCGTGAATATACTGCTCCGCAATAAGCCGTACATCAGCCGTATTCGCTTCCCCTGAATAGCTTATACTTACGGTAATTGCCAAGGTACTGGGTGCCTTAACTTGTACGTCAAATCCCATAAGTTCGTGGTCATATAGGGCCTGCTCAACTGCATCCAAAAGTGTCGCTGAGGGAACCCCGGTTGTCGATGCAACAATCACATCCGTACTTCCTGGGCCACGGGAGTACGGACTATCTTGACCTGCCATTTAGCGGTATTTTCCCATTGCTTGGCGGTCTTTATCTGTTCCTTGGCAACGTTTCCCTGCCGTTTGGCGGTTGTTGTCCGTCATTCAGCGGTTTTCTCCGGCGGCTACCGATAGGATTTTACAGAGAACATTGTTAATCTTTCGCCTCCATGATGGAAGTTTACAATACATGCCCTTTCCATGATGGTCTTCGGCGCATTCTTCGCAATTTCCATGACAGCCGCGGCCGTGATTTGGGCTGGGGCATTTCCGGTCGACTTTTTCCATCGACCGGTTACTCCACCCTCCGGTAGTCTTGTCCGTCCAGCCGTAACGTGTTTGCGTCAACGAGCCGCCACGTCATGCGTACTTTGTGGGTTTTCCCGTCAACAAGCATGAGCATTTCAATTTTGTTTCCGCTAACCGTATAGGTTCCACTGACGCCGGTAATCACGCTTTCGCCCCGCGCGCGTTGTTCTTGTTCAGCGGCCTTCCGCGCGGCCTCGCTTTCCTCGCTCATCGTAAACGCGCCGCCGGCGTTAAACCGGAAGGTCAAACCTTCCTTGTCGTGCTTCCATGTTCCCATAATACCGGCGGAAGGAGGCGTCTGGGCAAACAGAGCGCCGCATAAACCGGCGCAGAAACATAGTAAAGCAATGTTACGCATATTCCGCTCCTTCTTTATTTTTTGCAAAGGCTTTTTTTGGGCATATTCTTTTGCAGATACCACATCGTATGCACTCAGGAGAGTTTTTCATGGTATATGGAATGATATTCATAGGACATTTTTTGGTACAAATTCCGCACTTAACACATTGCCCGTCAATCATCTTATATCTATACCATGAAAACTTATTGAACAATGAACTTGCCGCCCCAATCGCGCACACGTATTTACAAAAAGGACGGCGAATAATGACTGCTATTACCGCCAGGACGATATAGAAAGGCGTCCCCATCTCGTGCGCTTCAAAAGCTTTAAGAAACCCCAAAACAACCAAGGCGGGTAATACAAAATTGTAAACAAAGTGGGCGTATTTCAAAACGCGGAGCGGCCTGTCGAATTTGAATGTTTTAATCTTTACCCAAAAAGGTATTTTATAAAGTAACTCCTGTATAAATCCCAAAGGACACGCCCTGCCGCAAAAAAGCCTGCCGGCGATAACAAACCAAAGGAGTAATGCGCCGAGGCCAATATATTTCAACATTCCGGTATTCACTCTGCTTTCCTCCAATAGTTGATAACGTTGTCTTCTTCATCGGATTCAATAAGCATATCCTTCGATTTTTCGAAAACGCTTTTCAAAACCGCATCCCGCTCCGTAACGGACATCTCCTTGATAGAAGCTTGCATTTCTTTATCCAGGCGTTCAAGATTTAAGGTAAGTTCTACAGTGTCTTTACTTTCAGTGAAGAAGAACTCTGAAGCATACCGTTTTTGGTATTCCAAAAACATGGCGCTTTTATCACCGCTTGAAGATACCAGCTTAAGCGCCGCCGTCCTGTTGAAAAAGTGAAGTTCCAGTCTTGCGTCAGCCTGAGCAAGTGTTTTATCCAGGATGGAATCCTGAGATCCTCTTTCCGAATTAAAGACACAATAATCCCTGAATGAAAAAATCCTTCCGGTAGGTATGTCTTTTACCGATTCAAGAACATACACGGCGTTTTGAAGGCTTGCTGTTTCTGTTTTTTGCGTAGCGCAGCCGTTTAGAGTAATGGATATTCCAATAACCACAAAGATGAAAAGTCTAAAACTTCTTTCGTGCATACTATTCTCCTCCTTTATTTTTTGCGAAGTTAAAATACACCGGCGCTTTTACCGTGACGGTATGTGCGGCGTAATTGTTTTTGCCGTAGAGCGGAAGGGTGTATTCAATCCCTATATCAACCGCGAACGGGCGCGTTAACTTCAGCGTCAGCGAGGGGCGGACGGTGAGCAAATGCGAAGACACGCCGTCAATCAATATCCCCTTGTCATTTTCCGGCGACACCTTCCAGTTGACAGGCAGCGCGAAAGCGATGCGCGTCCCGCCAAAGGCAAGGTGGTAATGCGGGCCGGCTTCCAGCGTGAATTCCCATTCGTTATTCGTTTTTGACTTATTATCAAGGGGAAACCAGTAAACCTCGCTGAACACATTTACAAAAAAAGTATCGGTAACGAGCGCATCAAGAGACACATCGCCGCCCACACCCCAGGTGTGATTGCCGAGCGCGTCTTTGTCGTCAATGCCGGGAAACGGGATAACAATGCCGGGCGTAAATCTCATTCTGAAACGTTCACCCGGCAACAACGCGCCGTCCCCGGCGATTTGAAATTGTGCCTTGACCGAGAAATCGCTCAAGCCCTCGTAGATTTCAGCCGCGCCGTCCCCGTCGCTGCCAATGTCTATACCCACGAGATCGGTGTCGGTAACGCCGGGCGACCAGTCAATGGCGGCGGTAAACCAGCCGGTAAAGCCGTAGGAAACGCCAAACGACGCTCCGATAATCACCGCGTCCGGCGCGTCTATTTTTCCGCCGTCCGCATCCCATCCTTCACGGACAAATCCGACAGACGCATCGGCGTCCACGCGCAGGGTTGCCGCCGGAAGAACCACCGCGTCTTCCGCATAAACGGCGGCTCCGGCGAGAAGCGCCGCCATGAACAATGTAAATTTTCTCATATTCCGCTCCTCCCTACTTTATGTCCTGCCGCTTGAACAGCGCGCAGCCTACGGCGGTAGTAAGCGTAACGAAACCGATGCTCACCGCCGCGCCCATCGCAAGAAACAGCGGGTTGCGTAATTCATCGTTCAGGCGGGTTACATAATACTGGGGAATGAACGGCGCGATGCCGTTCAGCGCATCAAAAGCGCTGCATATTGCAACCAGTACGCCGGACGCGACGACGATGATGATTCCGACTGCCGCGGTTATCACGATGTTCGGTATCAAAAAGGCGAGCAGACAGGCAATTCCGGCATAGGTGAAGTGATACAGAAACTGCATGAAGAACACCGTGAGCGTGTCCCGCAGGAAACCGGCGCCGGTCCCGAAGCCATAGGCAGCGGTAAACCCCGCGATGAATGTTACGCACGAGAGGAGCATACACAGCGCAAGCAGCGCCGCGGAGACGGCCAGCTTTGCCAGATAGTATTTTGTCCGCGAAATCCCTATGCAGAGCGCGTTCCGAATCGTTCCCCGGCTGAACTCCGTTGAAATAAAAAGTCCGGCAAAAACAGCGGCGGTAAACCCGTAGAGGTTCGACAGGACCGCAAGCGCCCCCGCGCCCACATGACCCGCCGGTTCAAA
>JAITAN010000093.1 GCA_031284105.1 Treponema sp.
TAATCCGTAAACAAAGTTTGCAAATTCGTTACCTCCGATTGTGGGACATTCCATGCGGCCGCGTTTGCCGCGAGAACCGCGATAAAGTTGCGGATCCACGCAAGGAAAGCGTTGTCGCAGCGAGGGATGTCCGTGTGTTCTTTAGCCATATACTACTCCTTCTCCTGTATAGAGTTTGAATGTATAAACCAAACCGGAAACTCCGGTTGAGAAAACAGATTTTTGGTTATGCGCGACGAAGGGATTGTTATGTCCGGCGTTTTTTGGTTAGGCTCGACGAGACGTTTGTTATACTAAACGAGACGCTCGTTATGCCTAACGGGACTTCCGTTATGCATAACGGGACTCTCGTTATGGTAAACGGAACCTTCGTTAGGCATAACGGGACTCTCGTTATGCTTAACGGAACCTTCGTTATACCTAACGAGACCTTCGTTATGCCTAACGGGACTTCCGTTATGGTAAACGGAACATTCGTTTTACCTGCCGAAACGCCCGTGTGTCCGATCAGAAGATGCGGGCGGGGAATCGAGGCTTCACGGCGTTTCGTTATTGACGCGGGAAATACGGCCGCGGGGACGATAAAATATGCGCCGGTTTTACGTGCCGGTTCGCTTATAAAGGGGGTGTTAGTGTTTACGGTATAAGGAGTTACGGTTAAGAACGGGGGGGGGGGGGGGCCGGCCAGCGGGGGCTATCGCGCCCCGTCAAGATATGCAACGGTTTGTTCACTTTTATCAACACTCCTTTTTAAGTTTGGCCCGTACAGCCGGCTCCAAAATCCGGCTTTGGGAAAATGACTTACGTATAAAAAATTACGCAATTATCCTCCGGTGTATACCTGACTTACCGTTTTGCCGTCCGCCTGCACTCCGCGGCGCGGGTTCCTCCTCCTCACCGCACGGCATTGCTTGAATGAGGCGCTCATTTTTCTGAGGTCAGACCTGCCTTACAGCATCGTCTCCGTACGGATATACGTCGGGGGACATACACGAAAGATTATACGCCTTTTATACCCGCTTGTCAATACGTACTATTGCATTTTCATTACTACCGGAAGCCGCCGGATCTTTCTGTCCGCGGGCAGGCGCATAGCTTCTTGATTCGGCGAGGGGTTTCTTTATTCTGCCGAATCCATGTTTATAAGCTTTCTTTCAACGCAAGCCCCGCGCTCCGCCTGATATGTTCCGGTTTAAGCCACGAAAATCCCATAACGGTTCCCTTGAAAAACGACCGTATCTCCTCGTCCGTCATGGCGATGATTTTTCGCGCGTCTACATAAGCGGGCAATATTCCTTCGCCGGTCTCCGTGCCTTTGATTGGTTTCTTGTTATGGGGACAGACGTCTTGGCATACCGTGCAGCCGTACAGCCGCTGTCCCCATTTTTCGATAATAGATTGGGGGACGGCGGCTTCGTTTCCCGATGCATACCACTGAATACACTTATTCCGATCAATGCCGCCTTCTTGCCGGATCGCGTGCGTGGGACAGGCTTCCATACAGGAACCGCATGTACCGCACAGGCGCAATGCGCGCGGTTCGTACCGCGGATCGCTTTCAAGAGGGAAGGGGAGAGTCATCGCGGCAATGATGACAAGCGAACCCGCTTCGGGCGTTATAACGAGGCTGTTGCGCCCCGCGCCGCCAAGCCCGCAAGCAAGGGCAAGCGGCTTTTCCGGTATCGGTGAGTTACAAAAAATACGATAGCCGGAGCGGCATCCGAAGTTTGTACCGCCGAATAAACGTCTGAATGTTTGGGAGAGTTTTTGTAACCGCTTGACCGCTTCTTTATAATAGTTACGCTGTGCAAAGGGCGCAATGTACGCACGGTACTTTTCTTCAATGTCTTCATGTTTTTCTTCTTTTTCTTCAGCGGCCGCGTATTTCGACCCTACATTCCGTTCATTTCCATAGGGCAGCGCCGCTACCAACAGCGAAGGCGAGCCGCTTCCATAGCGCACTTTCAGAGCGCCGGTTGAATTTTCAGGAAATACAAACCGCGCAAGAATACGGACGCGGCTAAATCCGGCATTCAGCGTCATATTGCAAATGTTTTCTTTCAAAGTCTGGTTGTTCACATCCATGATACCGTTACCCATTATGGGCAATGTCCGGCCATTTACTGTACCAAAACGCCTCCCGTATGTTTTATGTTTTTTCCAGAGCGGGTATGCAGGATCGTAATGCGGAGTACTGCGGCTTACAGTAATCCGTGAAGAATTTCGTTGACGTCTTTTATCAGAAGCGGTCGGAATTCTCCTTTTTTCTCAGCTTCAATGATGATGCTCGAAAGGATGCCGCAGTCGTATGGTTCTGCGCCGGACATATTCTCATGATACACATTTTTTTTCTACAAGGCTTTGCAGATAGCCGAATATCGCAATAAGAAGCCGCCGGTTTTCCATGATTTTATCTATGATGCAATCAAAGACTGCGATGAGCCGCTCGATGTAGTTTTGCGTAGAATTTCTCTTGAGTTTTTGAATGCCGGCTTCGACTTCGGCCAGCATCTGTTTTATGCTATAATTAAATACGTCTTTTTTATTTCTAAAGTAGATATACAGGCTTGTACGGATAACGGCGCATCTATTCGCTATTTTTTGAAAAGTCGTGTTTTTAAATCCCTGCTCAATAAAAACATCAAGCGCTTTCTCAAGGATTTCTTTACGCCGTCTTTCATGTTCTATGGTGATGGACATATATTTATTATATCCTATCGTATTGAAAAAAGTAAGAAGGTATCGCACCGTTGGTGATTTCTTTGCAGGAATCCGCCTTTTTACCAAAGAACGACTCAAAGCCCGCCTCATCGGTGATAACGCCGAGCTTCCAGTGCGGAAATCGTAATCGAAGTTCCGCCATGCCGCCGTATGCGGCTTCCGCTTCCGTTTTGCTGCCCAAACGTTTGCCGTACGGCGGATTAGTGATGATGTATCCCGCTTCATCTACGGGCGCGACCGCGTCTTTTACGGGCGTCATCCTGATCTTCGGCAAGAAAGGCAGTTTCAGTTCAGCCTGTATGCCGGATGAAGGCTTTTTCCCCAGAGCGATCTCATACGCCCTGTTGATATTGGATTTCGCTATGGAGGCGGAACGGGAATCCGCATCGCTTCCATAGATGCGGATAACGCGGTTCACCTCAACTTTTGCTCGTAATTCTTCACGTACCGTGTTCTCTAATAGCGCATTGTGAAAGGCGAGACCGGAGATCGCGAATGTCCGCATCATACATGGAGCCATATCCCATGCATACAGGGCTGCTTCTATGGCAATGGTTCCCGACCCGCAAAACGGATCGTACAGGGGAAACTTTCTGCGCCAATTCGCAAGCAACAGAATCGCCGCCGCGGTAGTCTCCCGTAACGGCGCAATTCCGCCTTCAACCCGGTATCCACGCTTAAAAAGCGGCTCGCCTGACAAATCGAGCAGCACGGAAACCTGATTCTTTTCGATATATACCCGTATTTCCGCGACAAAGCCTGTTTCAGGCAATCGGTTGATCTTTTGCTTTTCACACAGCCGTCCGGCAGCCGCCTTGTGAACCATAGCCTGTATGGTGGTCTCCGCCGTCAATTTGGAACGGTTAGTCCGTACCTTGCCGACACGGATACCGGCGCCTTTGGGAATAAAGTCTTCCCACGGAATTGAGCGAACGCCTTCAAAGAGCGCATCGAAGTTATCAGCCGGAAAAACGGCGGTCTCAAGGAGAAGCCTGTCGGCAGTACGCAACGACATGAGCGCGCGGTATATGCCTGTAATATCCGAACGGAAGCGTACTTTACCGAAACACCCTTCAATGACGGAAAACCCCAGCTTACGGAGTTCGTTGGAAAGCGGCTTTTCAGCTCCGACCGCGCACAGGGCGGTAAGCGTTGTGTTAAAAAAAGTCTCTGTCTCCATGTCCTTTTCCTTCAAATCCCCAAACTCTCTGCTAATTCCGCCGCAAGACTTTCAGGACTAAACAACTCTTCTTCACTTTTGCGTACACTATTAAACGCGTTTTCAGATACATTTTCATTTTTCTCGATAGCGCGTCCCCAGTCTTTAAGAATTTCAGTTGCAGAGGTTACGACTTTTACTCCCTCTTCCGCAAGTTTTGCCGTACCTTTTCCAGTTGGAGAATCGGTCGGTGTAACCCACAGATCGCGGTTTTGTTCAAGCGCAAACCGTGCCGTTATCAGTGCACCCGATTTTTCCGGCGCTTCGACAACAAGAAGCCCTCGTGCAAGCGCGGATATAATCCGGTTTCTTACGGGAAATTGCCATTTTGCAGGGCCGGTACCCGGCGGATATTCGCTGAGTAAGCCGCCATCCCGCTCAAGGATACGTCTTGCTAGAAGACGATTCGCTTTTGGGTAGACTTCGTCAGGACTTGAACCGAGTACCGCAAAAGTTGCCGCCTTCGCTTCAAGGCAGCCTCGATGGGACATGGCATCAATGCCCAATGCAAGTCCGGATACCACCGAATAACCCATACCGCCGAATTCACGCGCAATAGTATATGCAGCCATAGAAGCGCCGGCACTCGGATGTCGCGTTCCTACCATCGCAATGAGCGGAACATCAGGATTAGGGAGTTTTCCTCTATAAAAGAGTACCACCGGCGGATCGTACATTTCGCGGAGTAGGGGAGGGTAGGCGGCATCACTCCATGAAATGAAATGAATATGCCGTCTTTCAGCAAGCTCCGCATCTTCCTCAGCTAAAGACCGAATGGCATCCATCGTAAACGACTTTTGAATGGGATGTCCCATAATCCGTGCAAGATCAATATCAGAAGATTCAAAAAAAACAGCGTCATTCTTTGAGGAAAAGAAATCATACAGAACTATTTTATCATGAGCCTTAATCGGAAGACGCGCAATACTTAATGCAAGAAGCCTTTCTCCATTATCACCCATTCATTGTCCTGATCACTTGTTGTTTCAACTCGGCAGCCTGCGTGAGTTTATTTTTATTTTTGCTAACAGTCAGTATTCCCTCGTATTGCGCTATCGCCTGTTGATATTCCCCTACGATATAATACGCCCGCGCCAGTACAAACATGGCGTCTGCGCTACCTTCGGGATTTCCCGAATTAAGATCGATATAGCGTTGAAGATAGGGAATGGCGTCAACTGACCGGTCAAGCTCAAACACATAAAGAATGCCGAGTCCGTAAAGCGGCTTATCGTAGCGCTCATTAAGTTCAATAGCGCGTAAATACCCCTGTTCGGCAAGCCTATAATAATCTTCACGTTGCTTTTCACTTGTCTTACCCGAAAAATCTAGTTCTGATTTTGCCATGACGCCTGCGGAAACGCCCGTCATGTAAAAAAGCGCAGCGTCTTCCGGATTATACTGAATGGCGCTCTGCAGGGCGTTTAAAGCCTCACCGTGCTGACTCTTATCCTGTAGCCGGGTCGCAAGTATTTTCCAGTACGTTCCCGATTTTGTACTTGCCCTTATAACCTGATCAAGCTCTTTTTCATACGCGGCAATGGTTCTTTTAAGATCGTCAATGGTTTGGGCATCCTTACTATTACTTATGTCAGCTATTTTTGCCGCTTCCTGAGAATGGGCTGACATTTTCCGTAATGCGGTAATACCAACGACAAGCGTTGCGATACCGGCAATCACAACTATGCCTATAATGGTTTCTTTTTTCATATTTTCTCCTATTTCTTCCATTCTTTTAATTTCGGCAAGAATTGTCTATGA
Organism: Treponema sp.; assembly: GCA_031284105.1. GTDB lineage: Bacteria > Spirochaetota > Spirochaetia > Treponematales > Breznakiellaceae > JAIRKH01. The sequence goes on from JAITAN010000093.1 coordinate 5,702, forward strand.
CTTTCTTTAAGACGAGAATTTACATGCGTGTAAATTTGCGTTGTGGTTAAATCGGCGTGACCCAAGAGCTCCTGCACACTCCGCAGATCCGCACCGCCGGCCAACAACTCGGTTGCAAAGGTATGCCGCAAAGTATGCAGTTTGGAGCTGATACCTACAAGCTCCGCAATAAGAGCGTAACTTTTCCAAACGCTTTTTCTCGAAAGCCTTTTACCATTTCTGCTTAGAAAAAGGGCTTTCGAGTACTTCTTTCCAGTGAGGGTAGGGCGCGCTTCGGTAAGGTACCGTTTGAGCCACGTTTTCGCTTGCTCTCCGAAAACCACAAGCCGCTCCTTTCCGCCTTTACCGCGTACTTTCACAATACCTTCCGAGGCAATGTCATTACAATTAAGAGAAACCGCCTCAGAAATGCGCAGTCCTGACGAGTAGATAAACTCATAAATAGCACGATTACGAATACCGAGTGGTGTTTTCGTATTGACCAACCCAAGCATACGATCAACCGTTTCTTTGGTCAAAACCGCCGGCAGATGTTCCGAACGTTTCGGCATTTCAAGCATATCCGCCGGATTATCAGTTCTGATATTTTCATCAATTAAAAAACGGAAAAAAGAACGTAAAACCGAAATAACCTTTGCTACAGTACGCGCGTTTATATTGTTTACAGCCCGTCTTTTCTCAAGGTATGCACCCAATTCAAGCGCCCGCACGCGAGACAGGTCAAGAAACTCGCCGGTAAGCCATTGTAAAAAGATTTGAATCTCCGATTCATAAGTTGAAGCAGTAAGTGTGGAGTGGCGTTCCATTGCAACGAGTCTTATCCGGTATTTTTCCAGTATACTTTGCAAATTTGTGCCTTTCTCTATCAATTATTCAAGTTTTTAATTACGATCTTGTAAAGGAAGTTTATCCTATGGCTTATCAAAACTACATACCGCCCATTTGCTTTCGCAGGATCGCCGGTTTTTCAAGTTCATCTTCGGTAAAAATGTTAGGTCTATTTGGAGCGCCACCAGATACGCGTCTACCTCCGCCCAGAATGTCTCCCCATTCATCGGATTTGATGAAATCTCCACTTCCCTTCACTCCCGCGGTTCCACTTGGTTTCTCAATCTTTTTCTCTTTACTTTTTTGAAAGCCTGTCGCAATAACCGTTACCCGTAGTTGATTGTCCAATGTTAAATCCTCGCTTGCACCCGCAAAAATAATAGCATCCGGATCGGCGTTTGCCGTGATGATTCTGACTACTTCGTCAAGTTCGGTTAGGGCAAAATTTTTATCACCCGTAACATTAACCAAAATTCGAGTCGCGCCTTCGATAGAGGTATCTTCAAGTAAGGGGTTATCAATGGCTGAAGATGTCGCCTCAGTAACGCGGTTATCACCACCTCCGTAACCTATACCCATCAGCGCCTCGCCTTGCTCCTTGATGGTTGTCTCAAAATCCGCAAAATCGACATTGATGAGTCCGGTACCTGTGATAATATCGGAAATACCCTGTACCGCTTGGCGAAGCACATCATCCGCCTTGAGAAAAGCTTCCACAATAGGCGTATTTCGACCCACAATACTTAACAGGTGCTGGTTAGGTATCACAACTAGCGTATCAACCGCTTGTTTCAGTTTAACAATGCCTTCCTCAGCAAGATGCATCCGATGGCGTCCTTCAAACTCGAATGGTTTAGTAACCACCCCAACAGTAAGCGCCCCTACCTCTCGTCCAATCTGGGCGATAACCGGAGCCGAACCCGTACCCGTACCGCCACCCATACCCGCAGTTACAAAGATTAAATCCGCGCCCCGTAGAGCATCGGCTATCTTTTCTCTATCCTCGTTTGCGGCTTTCTCTCCGATTTCTGGTCTTCCGCCTGCACCAAGGCCTTTAGTCAGCTTTGAGCCGATTTGTATTTTAATATTGGCTTTACACTTGTTCAAATCCTGAACATCGGTATTGGCAACAATAAATTCCACCCCGTGCAGACCGCATTCGATCATACGGTTAACCGCGTTGGAACCTCCTCCTCCGGTACCAATCACTTTAATATAAGCGGTTGTTGGATTTAAGACTTTCTCATCAAGCACTTCAACATTCATACATCCCTCCCCATTTCTCTTCTATTCTATAGTCTTTTTTAACTATTATCAAGGGGGCTTTGGGGTCTTTGTTATAAGTTACCATATTAACCATATCTCACACAAAATCGTTTCCAAGCCATTCAAAGAATCTCGTAATAATAGAAGGTCCAGACGAGACTTTCTTTTCACGTGCAGGACGTGCCGAGCGTGGAAGACGTATATCCGATTCCGAACTCGCCGACAAGTAAACTTGCTGTTCACGTTCAAAGCCTAGGAGTAACAACCCAACGGCTGTTGAGAAGATAGGACTGCGGTATTCTCCGGCAAGACCAGCAATGGGAAGAGGAATTCCTATGCGTACCGGTACCGTAAAGATATGCGCTGCAAGTTCGGCGGCTCCCGATAAGAGAGCGCCTCCACCGGTAAGCACAATACCAGCTCCAAGCGGTCTATTGAAGTACACTTTATCAAGTTTTTCCTTCACCATCATAAAAATTTCCTCCATTCTAGGACGAATGATGGCTAGAATTTGAGAACGAGGTATGAGCATCGGCGGTCTTCCACCCACACCCGGAACCGGAATATCCGTGTCGGTATCCATGACGCCTTCCCAGCAGCAACCATCCTCTATCTTGAGTTTTTCCGCCATATCGTAAGAAATAGCCTTCATCTTTGAAATATCGCTTGTAATAAGCGTACTTCCTACCGGTATTGAGGTATTGGAAAAAGGCACACCCTCTGAATAGACCAATGCGTCGGTGGTACCGCCACCTAGATCAATAAGCGCTACCCCCATCTCCATTTCTTCCGGCGTAAGCACTGCTCTGCCTGCAGCAAGAGTCTGTAGCATAACCTCATTCGCCACGAGTTTCGCGCCATTAACACATTTGATAAGATTCTGCTCACTGGTAACCGAACAGGTGATAATATGCACATCAGACTCAAGACGTACCCCAATCATGTTGAGTGGCTCACGTATACCCTTTTGATCATCAACGATAAAACTTTGTGGGATAACCTGCAAAATACGCCTATCCATCGGAATTGCTACGGCCTTTGCAGCATCTATGACGCGGTCAATATCGCTCTGTGCAATTTCTTTTAGGTTTTTGTTGTCTTTATTTCTTCCGGTAACCCCGACAACTCCGCGTGAGTTAATACCTTCAATATGATTTCCACCGATACCAGGCCAGCAAAGTCGCACCTCGTGTCCGCCCATTACTTCAGCCGCATCAACGGCATTCCGTATTGATTGAACGGTTGCCTCTATGTTTACAACGACCCCTTTTCTAAGACCCGTTGAAGGACAGACACCCACCCCGATAATTTCAACTTGGCCTCGTTCGTTGGGTTCACCCATCATAGCGCATGTTTTAGTTGTACCAATATCTAACCCCAAAACAAAATTATCGCCAGTCATTAACGGGAACCTCCTTGAGGAATAAATACGGGATCATTAGAGCGATAATCAATTTCATTTGTGGTATACCGTGAGTCTTCTTCTACGGTTTTGACGGCAAGCAACATTCTGCTGATATAATCATCGTCAAGCTCCGCTCTCATACGAGCTCTGATAGAAGATAATCTAAGATATACGATCAGATCGTACAGATCGAGCTTGTACGCTCCCGCTATCTTCCAGTCTATCTCAATTTCAGATATATGGCTGAGTAAATCTGGCGAGAGACTCGATATTCTTCTCATCAGCACAGTAACAGAAGGGATATATTGATCCCCTGCATAAGGATTGTGCATAGAGGGATCGGTAATGAGTGGAAGATAGATATTCGAAGCATCCTTACCTTTTTCAAATACTTTACCGGTCTCATCGATATATTGAAGAAGTCCGGTATTACTGGTATGTGACATAGCCATAGCAACAGGCTTCCGAGTTTCAAGCCTAATGACAAGTCTATCGGGAAAATGTTTCTCAACATCAGCATTTTTTATCGCCGCAATAGCAAGCAACTTCGTTCTCACTTGTACTTCATGAAGCGTCCAATAGGTTTGATTTTCAATACCGGCTCTTATCAGGATATCTGCCCGCTCCAGATTGGGGATTTCAGTTACATCAATACGTGAAATAGGTAAAAAAGATTTTCCTCCATAAACAATACCTGCTGCCAGAAGAGCAATAATAAGTACAAAAACAGCGCTTACGAAAAGTCCGATAATTACTTTTCTTTTTTGAGTTGGTATTCTGTTTATGAGTAATTTTAAAGCTATCCTATCGTTCATCGATGAAACCTCTTTTGTCATATTTGTAATTATATATATTCTTTGTAAGTTTGTGAAGCTAGTCGTAGAGTATTTTCAAGGAAATTTTGCTGCTAAACCCAACTCCGAGAGTGAAAGAAAGTATTACTAATGATAATGTATATTCTGTCTACCTTGGTTAATCTTTTTGTGGGATGAAATCAGTGGTTAAACCGGACCCATACAGGGAAAATTCCAAAGCATACTTATTATTACAGATTCGGCAATAATGATCTATACCAGAGAACGGCTTATTAGGTATACGACTCTTCTTAAAAAATTTCAAAAAATCGCAACGCAATTATCCCTTGACGTATACCTCGTTAAAGAAACCCATTGAGAAACCTCACGGCCCCTCACGGTTATACATGAACGGATAAGTGCGAAAGAATTCACCGCTATACTGAAAACAAACGTAGCGCTTCCGTATGGCGATTTAGGGTAAAATTTCAAGTTAAAATTTCCAAATTTCAAGTCAATAGTTGAAAATTTCAAGTCAAAATTTCTAAATTTCAAGTCAAAATTTCTAAATTTCAAGTTAAAATTTCCAAATTTCAAGTTAAAATTTCCAAATTTCAAGTCAAAATTTCCAAATTTCAAGTTAAAATTTCCAAATTTCAAGTCAAAATCTTCAAATTTCAAGTTAAAATTTCCAAATTTCAAGTCAATAGGGAAGCTCGTTCAAGCGTCAGAGTCATGGACGGCGCGGAAACGGCGCAACGCTCCATGCAAAAAGTTTAAAAAATTTCAAAAAATCGCAAAAAAGGTATTGACATACTGTTCTATATCAATTACTATTGA
>JAITAN010000133.1 GCA_031284105.1 Treponema sp.
CTTGAGCCGCCGGAAAAACTGCTCCCTCTCTTTCCGCTGTTTATAGAGTTTCCGCTCATACTCCCATGGACGAACACGGTTCCGTTCGGCGGTACCATCGGAGTATACCCCAACTTCCCGCCCATAAGCCGGCTTGTCTTCATACGCCCTATCCACCAACAGAGTAACCGTATACTCCCGTGTTCCGGCGGTTTTCGACGGTAACCGCCCCTCCGCGTATCCGGGGCGTTGCCTCCGGACGGCCCGAAGGCAATCATCCTTCTATCCCCCGCCCTTACCGCGTGTATCTTCGCGTTCCATCCTCCCCGGCTCTTCCCCATCCCTTGCCCATCTTTTTTCACCTCCATGCGCGTCGGGATGTGTGAAGAATATCAAAGAAGGCTATTATCCCATATCTTGAACATCTTCAAGGAGATACGCGAGCATTATGGGGGAGGTATTCTGCCGTTCCCGCTTGAAGCCGGCGATTGGGATTTGCCGGGGTACTACCGCATACACGAGTTCAAGGAAACCAAAACCGCCGAGGCGGATAAGTAAGGCGCAGGCGCGGGCCGAAGCGATTCGCTCTTACAAACGAGAGCATCCGGCCATGAACAACAGGGCGATTGCCGAAGCGTTAGGTTGTAATCGTTGGCCGGCTGACCGAGCGTTAAAGAGGTAAGCCTATGAGCGGCGCTTTTTTAAAGCTGAAATCCGTTTTGTTAATTCTGGTATTACTTGTAGAGAACGGTTTATAGAACCGTTCCACAGGGCATATTTAGATCTTATGCCAATTCTCCTGCCGCCTTCACTTTGACGCGGTTGGTATTGTTTGGGTGATACTGAAGCGGTACATCCTCAACATCGACAATTTCTACTGTTTCCGGATTTGCTCCGGCTTTTATCGCCAGCTTAATCGCTTCCGCCTTGCTGTCCTCAATGGCTTTTTCACGGGGAACTTCGTTAAATGAAATAAGTTTTTCATACACGCCGCTTACTTTAGAAATTGCCGATCCGATAGCGTTAGCTACGGCAAAGTTTTTCGGCTTGTAGAGTTTCTTTGCTCCCGCGATATGTTCCGGCAGGATGATAGAACCGCCGCCCACCAAAATCACGTCAATGGCTTCGCTTGAGGTTTTTATGGAGTCAAGGTTCTCTTCAACCATTTCCACAATACGCCGCTGCGCTTTTTCGGCAAAACCTTTGTCAATACGCGCAACCTTTGAAGCATCCCCAATATGCGCCAAACCGGTCCGCACGGCAATATCGGTGGCGGTAAGGGTATCGCCGCCAAAAACAAGCGCCTTTTTGGTAATCTCATACCCCACGCTATCGGGGCCGATGGTAACAACGCCGTCTTTTTCGCGTACAATGCTCCCGCCGCCCAAACCTATGGAAATAATATCGGGCATACGGAAATTGGTACGCACTCCGCCGATGGTAACGGCAACGCCGGACTCTCGGGGGAAACCGTTTTGCAAAATACCAAAGTCCGTCGTGGTTCCGCCTATGTCAATGACTACCGCGTTGGAAAGCCCAGACAAAAAGCCGCCGCCTCGTATGCTGTTGGTAGAACCGCAGGCTATCGTCAAAATCGGATAACGGCGGGCGGTTTCCAGATTCATCAGCGTTCCGTCATTTTGTGAAAAATAAATGTCCGCTTCGCTTACACCCTGTTCGTGAAGGCTCTGAACAAAACCCTCGGTAAAAGAGCGGGCAACTTCGAAAAGCGCGGCATTCAGTATAGTTGCGTTTTCTCGCTCGATCAGCCCCATGCTGCCGATTTTTGACGAATGGGAGATATACACATCATTCCCCATTACTTCATGGCAGATGTCCGCCGCTTCCGCCTCGTTTTCGTCCCGCACAACGGAAAAAAGTTGGCTTATCGCAACGGACTTAATCTCTTTCGCTTTGCATTTTTTAAAAAATGCTTGCGCGGCGTCTTTGTCAAAATCGGTAAGCGGTTTACCGTCAAATTCATAGCCGCCGCGGATAACGGCGGTTTCATCCGCAACTACCGCCAGATCATCCGCCCAATCAATCATCGGCTTAATGCCGGTTGTAGCCGGCGCCCCTATACGCAAGATCCCGATTTTTGAAAGCCGCTTACGTTCCACAATAGCGTTGGTACATTGCGTGGTACCCAGCATGGCTTTTTTTATACGCCCCCGCTCAATACCGGAATTATCCAGAACGGCTTTTACCGCCTCCTGAATCCCGCTCTGAATATCCGCGCTGGTGGGGATTTTCACGCTTGCCGCAACGGTTAAATTTTCGTCAATAATAACCGCATCGGTATTGGTACCGCCGATATCAACCCCTAACCGGTATGATTTTCCGCTCATAGAACCTCTCCTTTCACGCGCCGTTCCACCGGAATGTAATCCGTATTATAGCCGAAATAACGGGGTCCCACGAGTTCGATCCCTTTCGCCGAGCGCCACGCAGCATAACATTGCAGGCCCACAATAAGAACGCGCTTGCCATATTTAAGCGCATCCGTAGGAAGCGGGATAAACGTTTCGGCATCGACAAGGCAAATAAGGTCGGGCGTGGTGGCTCGAATTTCGCCTTCGACCGACACAACAAGATTTTCATTCTGGAATTCAACAAACGCGCTTTCGTCCTTATATTCTCCTGAACCTTCAAAGATCGCCTTGCCGAAATTAAACGCGCCGCGTACTTCTCGCCGTATATCCGTTATCTTGCCCCGAAAGATTTTGTAGCCTTCACAGGAGGCAAGAAAATTCTCTTCCGGAGAAAGCCGCCCGTGTTTAGCTTCGCGGATCGCCTTGCCCAGTTTTTCACTACGGGTAACTATGCGTTTTACACCGTAATTTTTCATAGTTTTACCGTCTACGCAGTAAAGAATGACGGACACCGATCCACCGCAGCTCATGGTAACGGCGCGGGCTAGTTCCTCCGTCCATTTATTGGTGATGGTTTTGAATATGGCGCAGTTCCCCTTTTCATCGGTAAGCGCCATCGGAGTCGCACTTATCCCCGCAATCGTAAAAGTTACCATCTGCAATTCAGGGAACGCCCGTCCCATGCCGTCAACGTCAACGAGCGGGAGCCCCAGCCTTGCCGCTGCCGCGAACGGCAGCATCGAATTCACGCCACCCGCTTCGATAGGCATAAGCGCGTCAATTTTTCTGTTGTAATAACGGCTTATCATATCGGTAAGCACCGCGTATTCCTCTCCGCCTATACCTTTTTCGGAAAGAACCGTGGGCGCGCCCATCATCGCTATCGGCACGACAAAGGCATCATCTTTCACTTCATCAGGGTCCAAAAGCGTTACGGGACCGCACTCTTTAATCGCCCCCAGTGCAATCAGTTTGCCGACATACGGATCGCCGCCACCGCCCGAGCCCAAAAGAGACGCGCCCAAGGCGATATCTTCCAGTTCATGGATGCCGATTTTTCGCATACCCTTCTCCTTTGTGTTATTCCTCTATCGTTTGAGCGGGAATAATCTTTACCAAGATTATATACACGGCAACAGAGATTACAATACCATTGATAGGCGCAACAAAGAAGGGGATAACATTCGCCGTTATATATGCAATAACCGCGCCTGCGGCAAACGAAATGATACCCGCCCAATTTATTCCCGCTACGGGCTTAAAGTTTTCGCTCTTACCCTTTCCTATAATCCAGTAATTCGCAATGATGACGCCGGCGACAGGCGGCACGAATGCCGTGATGATTCCAAGAAACGTGGTGAACCGGTCAAGTATACCCACTGCGGCTAACAATGTACCGATAGCCCCCGCGATACCGGTGGTCAATTTGAATTTTTCTTCGGTAAATCCAAGAAAATTGGAAATAGCCAGACCGCCGGAATAGGCGTTGGTAATATTCGTGGTCCATGCGGCAAGTATGAGCGCGATAAGACCGACGGCCGGAAGCCCCAGGTTTGACAATACCTTGGTGATGTCATACTCACCGGCTACTATGCTGCTTACCGCTCCGACCAGAAGCATACCGATCCCTATCGGAAGCAGCCCGACGGCGCTTGACAGTATGACATCCTTTCTGTTCTTTGCGTAGCGGGAATAATCACCGGAGATAACGCCGCCCACCGCAAAGGATGCAACCGCTAAATTGATACCCGCCACCAGGGTCATGGGCTGAGCAGGCTTGTATGTGGCGATAACCGGAATACCGTTTTGTAGGAAAAGAGCCGCGATAACTACATAGCCGATAACCAAAATAAGCGCGGGCACGGCTATATAATTCAGGTATTTGACCGCTTTATAGCCGTACATGGCCGTCAGGAACATCAGCGCCCCCGAAACTATCGTGCTAATCCATACGGGAATAGTAACCCCGGTCAGGCTTCCAAACATGGCGCTGAATGACACGCCGCAAACCCCGGCCTGTACGCCAAACCAGCCGATACAAACAACGCCTAGCAGCAGGCTTATAAGATAGCGTGAACCGGCGACGCCCAGGGAAGCCGTTGCCATACTCACCGTCGGCAGCCCGGTATCGCAGGCTTGCATCCCCTGGAAACACATATACACTACGATAATGCCGAAACCAAGCAGACAAGCCAGCACTATAGACCCGATGGAGAAACCCTGCGCTAAATACCCGCCAACCATAAGCGCGGGTATACAAATCATGCTCCCCAGCCAAATTGAAGCAATGCTTAACCAATTTTGCCTCTGTTCCTGCGGGATTTTGAACCCCGATACCACACTTGCCATACGAAACTCCTTAAAAAATTGGATTTCCCTTTGCATACTTCTGAAAATCATGATATTCTTACTATATCAAAGTATATTATATACTTTATCGGTGGTACAATTATTTGTCAAGCGGTAAGGAGGTGAAAAATGTAAATTGTAAGTTTTTCAGGATATCCCGAATTTTTCGGAAGAAAGGTGTTTGGGTATGGACTTCCCGTGATCATACGCATTTTAAGTTGGCGTAAATTGCGCCAATAGACGATTAGCTGATTTACAGCCAAAGATTTCAAATTGTTCTTCTTTTTCCCTACATACGTCCAAAACTCGTTTGTCTCCAGGCAATCATAGCGGGTTTGTTTCGGTTTTATCTTGTATTTTGTCGATGTAAGCGCTTTCAAGACCGTGGTACCGCTTATGTGGAGTATTATCCCGATGTCCCGTATGCCGACTCTTCCGATAGGCACGACTTTTATTATATTTTTAACCCGTGAAAGCGTTCCCCCGATAGATGCGTTCATGATCACGTATGAATCGACGGCCGCAATCTTTGCACCGGTAATTTTGTTTCCCCTTGTGTTTTTCCCGTTTCCGGTTATGTTGGGGCTGTGACGGAGGGGACACTTGATTTCTATGGCGGTTTTCATCATTCCATAGCATTTCTTTGTGACCCTGTTGTCATTACTCCTTTATCATACTTTCTAGATCACCTTCGAAAATCTAAAAAACAAGGGGTGTATGGCACAGGGGAAACAAAGAAATCTGGAATAATACTCGTAAGACAATGTTTTTTGTCCCCAGATTTACTGTATCAGGCGGCGTCCATGCAGCCTGAAATTTACCCCAAATTTGCAAGATAGAGGCATAACCAGCTAATAAAGCAAAAAATTGACCACACGGCGGTGGTAGTGCCTACGGCACCCCCGCCAGCCACATTTTCATCAAATTTTTCTCAAAAAAGACAAAAAACACTTTAGTTGGAGTTAACTCCAAGTCCGATAATGGGACTATGACTATAGCAGAAATTGCCGAGAAATACGGCCTATCAACAGACACGCTCCGTTATTACGAGCGTATCGGGCTTATTCCTCCAGTAAGGCGGAATAAGGCCGGAAACCGGGATTATGGCGAAATGGACCATCGGGTGATTGGTTTTGTCAAACGCATGAGGCAGGCGGGAGTGTCTGTAGAATCGCTGATCGAATACACAAAACTATTACGACAGGGGACACAAACGCGGGAAACCCGCAAAGCAATTTTGCGTGAACAGAAGGAATTGCTTGCGGCACGGATAGCAGAAATGCAACAAACACTGGAAAACTTGGATTACAAAATCACTAATTACGATACGGTGATTGTTGAAGCTGAAAATAAATTATCGCAGGAGGAATCATAATAATGGACGATAAAACAACGCTTTTTCCAAATGGGGAAAAAGCGGCGGCGGCAGTTTTTACC
>JAITAN010000146.1 GCA_031284105.1 Treponema sp.
CCATTTTACGCGGCGTTCCTCGATTTTAAAAGAATACGGCCGATACCGGCATCATCCATCGCGCACGATTTCACGCCAGATTCCGTACCGCTTCGACAACGGCCGCATGTTCCTGAACGCGTATCCGGCCGGCAAGCGTTTCCGGCGTATCGCCGGCAAGAACGGGTACCGTGCGCTGCAAGAGGATCCGCCCCGTATCCGTGCCCGCATCGACAAAATGCACGGTGCAGCCGGACTCCGCCTCCCCCGAAGCAAGCACGGCGCGGTGCACCCTTTCGCCGTACATGCCCCGGCCCCCGAATTTGGGCAGAAGGCTGGGATGTATGTTGATCATGCCGCGCTCATATACCGCGATAATATCCCCGCGCAAAATCGACAGAAACCCCGCGCACACGATGAGATCGATCTTTAGTTCAAGGGCTTTCGCCAGAATACGGCCGGACAGCTCAAGCCGCCGCTCCTGCTTGGGAAGGCTTTTGCAGGGAAGCGCGGTATACGCGGGAATTCCCGCGCCCTTTGCCCGCTCAAGCGCGAACACACCGGCCGTATCCGAAATAACTCCGGCGATCTTTCCGTTTCCAAGCCCGCCTTGCCTTTCCGCATCGATAAGCGCCTGTAAATTCGTGCCGTTTCCTGAGACGAGAACCAATATGCGGCTTACTTTTTTTTCATTTTTTTCACTTTTTTCATTTTTTTCATATTCCGGTTTTTCAGACAAAACGCACCCCTCGCGAGCCTTTTTCCACCCTGCCGATTTCCCATGCCGGAACCCCTTTTTCTTCAAGCAAGTCCCTTGCCCGCGCCGCGTCCCCGCGCTTCACGGCCAGTACAAACCCAATGCCCATGTTGAATGTGTTGAACATGAGCGTGCGGATTTCCTTGTTCGTATTGAGAATTTCCTTGCCGGCAGCCTCGGCCGCGCCGCCTTTTAAGCTGCCTGCCGTATTGCCGCGGGCAATTCCGTAGGCGATACGGCTGAAAATCGCCGGAATGGTCCAGCTTCCGTCCTCAATAACCGCATCATAACCGGCGTTGAACATACGCGGGATATTTTCGTAAAAACCGCCGCCCGTGATGTGGGCCATGCCCCGAATTTCGAGGCGTTCCAGTACATACAGCACGGGTTTTACATAGAGGCGGGTCGGCTCAAGAAGCGCGTGCCCTATCTTCACGCCGCCGAAGTCTTCGTCCAGATCGGGCAGGGCCTTGCGGATGAGGCTGAAGCCGTTTGAGTGCGCGCCTGACGACGCCATGCCGATGAGCGCGTCTCCTTCCCCGATGCCGCGGCCGTCAATGATGTTTTTGCGGTCGACGATACCCACGCTAAAGCCCGCAATGTCGTACACGCCGCGGCCGTAGAAGCCGGGCATTTCGGCGGTTTCTCCGCCTAAAAGCACGCCGCCCGTTTCGCGGCACCCCGCCGCAACGCCTTGTACCAGTTCAGCCGCGACGTCGGCGTCGAGTTTTCCACAGGCAAGGTAATCCAGAAAGAAAAGCGGTTTGGCGCCGTGGCACACTATGTCGTTTACGCACATGGCCACGCAGTCGATACCGACCGTGTCGTATTTCTTCATCTTAAAGGCTACGTCCAGTTTGGTCCCGACTCCGTCCGCACCCGATACCAGAACGGGATCGTCCATTCCTTTTCCCGCATTGATACACTCTTTCAGGGAAAACATACCCCCAAAACCGCCGATACCGTTCAGTACCGCCGCATTTGCCGTTGCTTCGGCTAATTTCCGGTATTTACCAACCGCGCGGTACCCTTCCTCTATATTTACGCCCGCTTCTCTGTAATCCATGGGATGAGTATAACAGCCGCGGGTAAAAGTTACAATACGGACCCTGCCCGCAGGCGCGTTTGCTGCCGGTACCGGCAGGTTTTCTTGACTTTATGCAGGTTATTTATTGGAATATCACCGGTACTATGCTATAGTTATAATAGACCTATAAAATAGATCTATAAAAGGATGCGTGTAATGAAAAGAATATGTTTATTATTGATCGGCTGCTGCTTTGTAAGCAACCTGCGTGCAGATGATTGGAATACGGCGTTGCTGGATACGGCCCGGTATGTTAACTACCTGTCCGTCGTTGAAAAAGACGTTGTTTTTGAGTTGAACAAGGCGAGGGGCGATCCCCAACGGTACGCCGAGGAGTATATCAAACCGCGCCTTGCCTATTTTTCCGGAAAAATATACGCGGAACCGGGAAAGCCCAGACTCACCACCAATGAAGGGATAAGCGCCGTACAGGCGTGCATCAGCGCGATGGCGAAACAACAACCCGCGCCGCCCCTTGTGCCGGAACGCGGTATGTGTTTAGGCGCTCAAGATCATGTGAAAGATCAAGCCGGCGGCGCGGTGGGACATACGGGCAGCGATAAGAGCGATCCCGCTAAACGTATAAACCGCTATGGCCAGTGGGCGAATACGTGGGGTGAAAATATCGCCTACGGCAGCGCAACCGCACGCGATATTGTGATTGAGTTGTTGATTGACGACGGCGTTCCGAGCAGGGGGCATTATGCGAATAATGTGAATAAAGCCTTTGGTACAATCGGCGTCGCCGTTGGTCCGCATAAGGAATACGGAACCGTATGCGTCATTGATTTTGCAGGCGATTATACCACACATACGCAATACGCCGCGGCGCGGCCGCCGCCGGTTATTGCGCCGTCAGCGCCTACAACCCCGCCTTCGGCTGCGTCCGAAACGCCGGTTGAGACATGGACGGCAGCCCTTGTCAACAAGAGCGGATACACATGGGCTAAACTGTACCTTGCCGATAAAAAAGCTTCGTCATGGGGCGCGGATCTATTAGCGGGCGCAAGAGGCTCCGCTTTGGTAAAACCCGACGGCAGAATTGCAGCGCCGCTCCCAAAGGACGCCGCAGTATACGATATTAAAATCGTTACGGATACGGGAAACGTCTATTATATGTTTGGACTTGATCGTTCTAGGCACACGGCGGTACCGACTTCTTCCGGGGTACAGTACCTCTTTTATATAGAAAAATTCTCATTGACCGCAACGGATACGTCCATGAGAAAATGAAACGGTTTACGCGCGCCATAGGACGCGGGGTAAAAAGGCGCGGCAAGAAGACCGGTTAAAGCAACCAATATGAGCCGCTCTTACCGTAACAACCTTTGCGCCCGGCGCTGCGAATTTCAGACTTTGTACACTACGGGAAAAGAGATTGCTTGAATATTTTTGAATTTCTTAATGTTTTTACATTTTGAAAACGCGCCGATGAACCCGCGCACGTTACAACTGCCTGAACAACATATCAATATTCGGCTCTTTGACGAGCAGCACCGAGCATTTTGCATTTTCCATGATTTGATAGTGGGCGTGTCCGATAATATCCCGCGCGCTCCGGTCTCGTTCCCAGCCGCCCAAAATGATGAAATCGGCTTTTTTTTCGTCGGCGGCATAGAGGATTTCCGTAGACACCGCGCCTTTGCGGAGTTCGCTCTCTATTTTTACGCCTTTGGATCGCGCCAATTCCTCAACAAACATAAGGTAACGCCTGCCGTTTGCCTCAAGGCTTTGTTCGTATTCGACGCTCTCCTGCTGCACGAAAATTTTACTCAGTGTAAGCTGCTTGATGGTTGCGGTATCAACCACGTACACGGCGCATACTTTGCAGCGGTACGTTTTAGCCATAATAATAGCGTACTTCGCCGCCATAATTGAGGCATTAGAACCCGAGATTGCCACTACCATGTTAGAAAATAACGGTTTCATTCCTTACCCGCCTTCTTTTTTAATAGTTTACTGGTAAAAAAGCTGTCCCGCTCCCGCTCCTCAAGAGACGCTTCGATGTATGTTTTCGTTTCCCGCGCGGTTGGCATTACCATTTTTTCGAGCGCATTCACTCGACGCTGAGTCTTGCGGACTTCCCGCGCAAGCCTCCATGCAATAGTTCTTACCGCAGCAAGATTGGTCAGAATCTTTAACAGGTTGAAAAATTGTATCACGGTTTCATCACATTCCGCAAATGAATTTTCAGGGGAATATTTTAATTCCGCATCCGGCAGCCGTATCTCAAGTCCCGGCAGATTCATTCCCGCTACCTGAAAACGTTTTTCCCGCGTATCAAACGCGTACCTGACACTGCCGGCTATTCTGTCCGCGTGTTCACGCCCCACGGTTATAAGCATACGTTTGAGCGCGGGGTAGGCGTTTTCCACCGCGGCGTCCAGATCACGTTCAAGCAGCTTTACTTCCTCAACCTTCCGCATCAGTTCCATTACGAGGATTTCACGCTTCTGTTCAAGAAGATCGTAGCCTTCTTCTGCGGTTGCAAGCCGTTCTTTGATTTTGAGTAAATTGCTTTTTGTCGGCGCGACGGATTCTTTCGGCATCTTTTATCTCCCAGCCCCCGCGTCTTCCGCTCCTATTGGGTCCAGATATTTTCGGATAAGCTCGTGGTTTATGCGCAGCAGTTCATCTCTCGGTATTTCGGCGAGCGCCTTCCAGCCCAAGTCAAGGGTGCGTCCGATATCACGGTTTTCGTTTTCGCCCTGGGTCAGGAACATGCGCTCGAATTGTTCGCCGAATTTCAGATACTGCTTGTCGCCGATGGACAGCTCCTCTTCGCCGATAATGGAAGCGAGGTTACGCACCTGTTTAACCTTCGAGTATGCGGCGAAAAGCTGGCTTGATACGTCCTTATGATCCTCCCGCGTCATGCCCGGACCAATGCCGTCCTTCATAAGGCGGGAAAGGCTGGGAAGACCCGCTACCGGCGGGTACACGCCCCGCTGGAACAGTTCCCGGTCAAGCACGATTTGTCCTTCGGTGATATAGCCGGAGAGGTCGGGAATGGGGTGGCTTATGTCGTCATTGGGCATGGTGAGAATCGGGATTTGGGTGATTGAACCGGTGGAGCCGGTGATTTTTCCGGCGCGTTCGTACAGGCTCGCCAAGTCGGAATACAAATACCCCGGATACCCCTTGCGGCTCGGCACTTCGCCGCGTATTGAGGAAACTTCCCGCAGGGCCTCGCAGTAGTTCGTCATGTCGGTCATCACGACCAGCACATGCATATTCTCCTGATACGCGAGGTATTCGGCCGCGGTGAGCGCGCAGCGGGGCGCTACCAGCCGTTCAAGACTCGGCGCATCCGCCAAAGAAAGAAAGATTACGACATTGGAAAGCACGCCCGACTTTTCAAAATCATCCAGGAAAAAGCGCGCTACATCGTATTTTACGCCCATGGCGCAGAAGATCACGACAAAGGACTCGTCCGCATTCAAGATTTTCGCCTGACGCACGATCTGGGCGGCAAGCCGGTTATGGGGCAGCCCGTTACCCGAAAAGATCGGCAGCTTCTGTCCGCGGATAAGAGTGTTCATGCCGTCTATGGCGGAAATGCCGGTCTGGATGAAGTCCCGCGGGTACACGCGCGCGTAAGGATTGATGGGAAGTCCGTTTACGTCAAGGCAGGTTGATGAAAAAATGGCGCCGTATCCATCTATAGGTTCCCCTAATCCGTTGAACACCCGCCCCAAGAGATCATGCCCGACCCGTATTTCCATGGGTTTACCCAAGAATTCGACTCGTGCGTCATCAGCCGACAGTCCGGTACTTGAACCGAATATCTGCACCGCGGTCCATTTATCGCTTATATCTACCACACGCCCCAATCTGCGCCCTTCTTCACGGTCGTACACCGCGACTACTTCATTGAAGCCTACGCTGCGGCTGCGCTGGGTAATGACGACCGGTCCTTCTATCTTGATGAGTCCTCGATATTCTATGCCTCGCATATTTCGCCTCTATTTTCCTTTGTTATGAATTGAATGAACAGGTATTGGGAAAAGGGTCTAAAAGCCCGATCTTCCATATTAAATCTAATATTGCCTTTCAAGAGATACCATTTTGAAAAAGCTCCGCTTTATTATGAGGGTATTATAGGAAAATAGGAAAAAAGAATCAATACCGACCCATGTCGGAGGTCT
>JAITAN010000161.1 GCA_031284105.1 Treponema sp.
CGAGATACGCTTCTCGCCGCCTGGAGATGCGGGAGTCTCAGGCGAGAATTGCGGTACTCTTGGGCGAAAGATACCGGAGTTTTTAGCGGAAGATACGGCGTTTTTCCATGCTTTGGGAAGGCTGCCCGCTTGGTAAGGGTTTATGACCGGTACTCCCCGTTGATCTTAACGCAATCGTAGGTGAGGCCGCAGCCCCACACAACGGCCGCGCCCGCGCCGCCTCCGGTAAGCGTGATGTCGACTTCTTCTTCTAAGAGAATCTTTTTTGATTCTTCTGAAAATTACACGGCGCGGCCGTCTTTGCACACCAAAACGCTTTTCGGCAAAAATCATTTAAATTTGAAATATCGCGCACATTTCCATATTCCGCTCTTGACAAAAAAGAAGCTTTCCCGCTATAGTGTCTAATTACCACAGGTTTACTAGGTAATTATGGATACGGTATTTATCGAACAGTTTACGCCTCTCTATGCTAAAGCGTTATGGCTTGTACTAAAACTCTGTTTTTGGGGGTCGTTTTTTTCCCTTATTATCGGTTTATGCTGCGCGGTTGTCCGGTATTTCCGGCTGCCTATTTTACGGCGCATTGCGGGCGTATACATTGATCTCTCCAGAAATACGCCGCTTATGATCCAGCTTTTTTTCTTGTATTTCGGCTTGTCCCGCGTAGGCATAAAGTTTGAATCCTGGACATGCGCGGTGATCGGGATGAGTTTTCTCGGCGGCTCGTATATGGCGGAAGCCTTCCGGGGCGGGCTTGAGGCTATCGGCAAGGCGCAGATAGAAGCCGGACTTTCCATAGGACTTTCATACCCGCAGGTTGTCCGTTACGTCATTCTGCCGCAGGCGCTTGCGGTGAGCATTCCGAGTCTCGGCGCAAACGTCATCTTCCTGCTTAAAGAAACCAGCGTCGTGAGCATTGTCGCGCTTGCCGACTTGATGTATGTGGCAAAAGACCTTATCGGTTTGTATTACAAGACCAACGAGGCGCTGTTCATGCTGGTAGTCGCGTATCTTATTATACTGCTGCCCATTTCCATTTTATTGTATATTGTTGAAAGGAGGCTCCGTTTTGCGGGATTTGGGCATTAGCGTTCTTATCGAAGGCAAAAATCTCCAACGCCTCTTTCTGGGCTTGTGGGTTACGGCGCGTATTGCGCTTATCTCGGTGTTTTTTTCCGTCATATTGGGCGTCCTTTTCGGGATTCTAATGACAAATAAACGTAAAGCCGTACGCTTCTTCTGCCGCGCATACCTTGAAGCGGTTCGGATCATTCCGGTTCTTGTGTGGCTTTTCCTGTTTTACTTCGGGCTTGCCCGCAATTTTCACATCAATCTGACCGGCGAATTCACGTCTATCCTTGTATTCACCCTGTGGGGAACGGCCGAAATGGGAGATTTGGTGCGCGGGGCCATTACCAGTATTTCTCACCACCAATACGAAAGCGCCTTTGCGCTTGGGCTTACCAACGGCCAACTTTACCGGTACGTCATTGTTCCGCAGGCGATGCGCCGCCTTATGCCCGGAGCAATCAACCTGACGACCCGCATGATAAAGACGACTTCGCTTGTGGTGCTTATCGGCGTTGTCGAAGTGCTGAAAGTCGGGCAGCAGATCATTGAGGCGAATTTCTTGAAAAGTCCGAGCGCTTCATTCTGGGTATATGCGCTTATTTTTTTCTTTTATTTTATACTTTGTATGCCTATATCGCATCTTTCAAAAAGACTGGAGCGGAAATGGCAAAGTTAATTAATCCGGAGATTTTACTTGAGATAAATCATCTTTATAAACGGTTTGAGAACATGAGCGCGCCGGCGCTTAACGATGTGTCTCTAAAACTGCATAAGCAGGAGGTGCTGGTTGTTTTAGGTCCTTCGGGGTGCGGGAAGAGTACGCTTCTGCGCTGCATGAACGGGCTTGAGCATATCCAATCCGGCGAAATCAAGCTGAACGGCGGCATAATAACCAAAGAAGGCACGGATTGGCGTGAAATCCGGCAAAACGTCGGCATGGTGTTTCAGAACTACGAGCTTTTCCCGCATATGACCGTGTTGGAAAACGTTATGCTGGGTCCGATCAGGGCGCAGAAACGCGCCAAAAAGGAAGCGAAAGAGGCTGCGGAGATTCTGTTGGAGCGTGTGGGCTTGCTTGAGAAAAAGAGCGCGTATCCCCGGCAGCTTTCCGGCGGGCAAAAGCAGCGCGTTGCCATAGTGCGCGCGCTCATTATGCGTCCCGAGCTTATGCTGTTTGATGAAGTTACGGCCGCGCTCGATCCGGAAATGGTGCGGGAGGTGCTTGACGTCATGCTGGGACTCGCGAAAAGCGGTATGACTATGGCGATTGTTACGCACGAGATATCGTTTGCGCGTTCCGTTGCGGATAGGATTATTTTCATGGATGCCGGAGAAATCGTGGAAGAAAACGAGCCGCATCAGTTTTTTACCCAGCCGTCTACGGAGCGGGCAAGGAAATTTTTGAATATTTTTGAGTTTGACTGATATGGAGGAAAATCCTCTGAAGAGATGGTTTTATAATGAACCAAACGTCAAGAAACTCAAAAAAAGGGTAAATAGAGAGTTTGACTCTATTTTATATAGTAGATTTGTTTACTAACTCGGTTAGTTAGTAAACAAGTCCTGCAATTTTTCAGGCTAAAGCCTTGCAAAATTGCTTTTTACGCGAAAGTTATTTAGTACCTTCAGTTATTAAATAACTCTATTTTACGTCCATAGGAGGGACAACATGAAGAAGCTGGTTTTATTATTACTGGCATTTGGGTTGGCGGTTTCCGCTTTTGCACGCGGGAACAATGATGTTTCTACCGTTGAGAAACTCAAGAAATCGGGGAAAGTCCGCATCGGCGTGTTCACCGACAAAGCGCCGTTCGGGTATGTAGACGAAAAGGGCGCGTACCAAGGGTACGATGTGTATTTTGCACACCGTATTGCCAAGGACCTAATCGGCAATGAAAACGCCGTGGAGTTCGTACCGGTTGAAGCGGCAAGCCGCGTTGAGTACCTGCAATCGAATAAAGTTGACATTATTCTTGCGAATTTCACGGTAACGCCGGAACGCAGCCAAGTGGTTGACTTTGCAAAACCGTATATGAAGGTTGCGCTCGGTATCGTATCGCCGGACACGGCGCCGGTTACCGATATTTCTCAGCTTGAGGGAAAAACGTTAATCGTTGATAAGGGGACCACCGCGGAACTGTACTTCACAAAGAACCATCCCAATATCAAACTGCTTGCGTTTGATCAGAACACCGAAGCTCTGAACGCGCTCAAAGACGGGCGCGGAGATGCGCTTGCTCATGACAACACCTTTGTTTTCGCATGGGCAATCCAAAACCCGGGTTTCAGTGTAGGCATCGATTCCATCGGCAGCCTTGATACAATCGCTCCGGCGGTTCAGAAGGGAAATACCGCGCTGCTTAACTGGCTCAATAACGAGATTGAGCATATTCTTGAGGCGGATTTTTTCCATAAGGCTTACACGGCAACCCTTGAACCGGTTTACGGTAACAAGGTCGATCCCGAATCCGTTGTGGTGGAAAAAGGCGTAGTAAAATAACGAACAAAGGAGAATGGACGCATCATACTGTTTTCCATTCTCCTTCTTTTTTCGCAATGATACCGCTTTCAAAACTGTTTTGAAAACCAAGCGGATTTTGAAAGCGGCCCTGCATATAGCTACACGTTTCTGTTATTCACGTTCCCCATTTTTTTGATTCGCAGCGGAGTTTAATACCCCGCCGCAAATTCGTTTGCGCCCCGTGCGGCGGTTAGAATCGGTAACATCAACAAAGAATGGCAGTAAACGGGTTTGCTTCGCAAACCTTTACAATTAAATAATTTACTTACAGAACGAACCTCGTAAATAATGTAACGCTTACAAGATACCCTGCCGCGAGCGGCGGGGAGGGTCATTATTTTTCAATATATGCGGTTTGTAAAATATGCGGGGAAAATACTAAGAAACAATAAAAAAATAATACATAAAGGGCTTGCACAAATTGTTCGTATTGACTACACTATTCGTATGTTCTTGACAACGGCAGCCGTTGCGACGGCATTTTCAGGACAGCATACACGCCACCGATCACCGATCACCGATCACCGATCACCGATCACCGATCACCGATCACCGATCACCGATCACCGATCACAGTATAATGTAACTGAAAGAAATAGTGTCAACCCCCTAACACCCAAATTTCCGTTTTTTTGTCCATTTTTTTTATTTTCTTATGAAGACAAACCGGAGGTTTGTCCAGACAAATTAGAGGTCTGTCCTGCCGTCTCAAAGAGGAGTCCCTACGAGTTAGAGGTCTGTTCTGCCGTCTCAAAGGGGAACCCCTACGGGTCAGAGGGGATCCCCGCCGTCTCAAAGGGGAGCCCCTACGAGTTAGAGGGGATCCCCGCCGTCTCAAAGGGGATCCCCTGCGGATCAAAGAGGAACCCCTACGAGTTAACGGGAAGTCTCTCTGCTATAACCGAGGCAAACAGCTTCGTTTATATATACCTATAAGGAAAGGAGAAAAGACTATGTCAGAAAGCAAAGACTGGTTTCCCAAAACCCGCGTCTTGCAGCGCGCGATGGCGAAAAACTGGGTGATCATTCTGAAAGTAAACGCGGCCGCATGGAACATCGCCATGACCGTGGTAACGGAGCTGGAAACGCGGACGGACGCTGCGGACGTTGCGCTTACCGCCGCGCAAAACGAGGAGACCCGCACGCCGGTTGCGACCGCGCGGTGCCGCGAGACCTTCAAGTCGCTTGAAGAGTGCATGAGGGACATCAAGAAGCGGTATTTTTTCGTTCCCCCGCTTACGGAAGCGGACCTGGTCAGCTTGGGTCTGAAAGTTCCGGACCCCACCGCGACCCCGTCCGGAACGCCCACTGCGCAGGTAACGCTGGAGAGTTTTCTGGTGGGACGGCACGAACGGGGGGTCAGGATCGTGTACGTTACGGGCAACTCTCACGACTCCGCGAACAAGGGGTACCGCGTCTGGTACAGCGTCATAGCGCCGGGTGAAACCGCGCCCGCGGACCCCGATGAATTACGCAACTCGTTTTTCACCAAGAGGAAAAAGGACGTGATCGAGTTTGCCTACGGGGACAGCGGGAAGACCGCGTATTTTTCGGTGCAGATCGAAAACGACGGGAAGAAGGGTCCGTGGGGTCCGCTGGTACCCGCGCTCATTCCGTAGAAAGTACTCCATGAACGCGGATAAGGTCTGTGGAGTTTTTGCTATGCGGAAATAGTATGTTATGTGTCATTTTTCTTGAAACTTTTGTGGATTATGCCAAGCGGCTGCGCCGCTAATCGGATATATTCTATAAAAATTTTCTGAAAAAAATCATTGGCATATAACCAGAAGGTTGTGTGATGAAAATAACTGGCCGAAAGATTATAAAAGCAGTAATCCCTTATGGATTTATCGTCTTGTATAAATATCTAAAACAAATTAGAGGGGAGCCCCTACGAGTTAAAGGGGATCCCCTGCGGATCAAAGAGGAACCCCACAAAAATCTTAATAATGAATTTCCCTGGCTCATGACTGAAAACGAGCGAACCTTATTTAAAAAATATATCAGTGGTTCAAAGGTATATTTGGAGTTCGGTTCAGGTGGCTCAACAATCGTAACCCTCGGCCAAACATCCGGAAAAGTATATTCGGTAGAATCCAGTAAAGAATGGATAAATCATATGTACGCCAAGTATGAAATAATTAGAAAATCAAGTGATACCGGAAGATTGAATTTATTTCATGCCGACATAGGTCCGACAGGTCCCGCCGGAGCGCCGGTGGTTTCCGGGGGAGAAAAAGAAAAGGATGTCTTTATAAAATATTCACAAGAGATATTTGAAAAACATCCGGAAGTGAAGTCGTCTGATGTTGTATTAGTAGACGGGCGTTTCCGCGTGGCGAGCTGTTTATATTCTTTACTTAACGTTAGAGAAGATACGGTAATAATGTTTCATGATTTTTGGAACAGGCCGTATTATCACGGAGTAATGAAATATGTACATATCATTGACGGAGTTGATTCACTTATGATTTGCAAAAGAAGGACAGATAATTCAGCGGATGAAATAAAAAAAGAATACAATGAGTATAAATATGTTTTTGAATAAAAGAAACATTGTAGCAAGAAAAACAGCACATAACAGGCCTGTATGCGCTTCGCCGCCCTGCGGGCGGCTCGGGCTCCGAAAAACCGCAGTCGGCCTACGGCCTTTGTGCGGTTTTTCTCCGCCACAGATTTGCAGCCCTGGTCTTTGCTACGCAAAGCCCTTATTCGGGCTGCAAAACCATCGC
>JAITAN010000189.1 GCA_031284105.1 Treponema sp.
ACCCGTGAAAGTGTTCCCCGATAGGTTCGTTCATGATCACGTATGAACTGACGGCCGCAATTTTTGCAGGGGTAATTTTGTTTACTCTTGTTCTTTTTCCCGTTTCCGGTTATGTTAGGGCTGTGGCAATGGGGACACTTGATCTCTATGGTTATTTGCATCATTCCATAGTATTTCTTTGTGTCCCTGTTGTCAGTACCCCCTTTATCATACTTTCTAGATCACCTTCTATATTCTTTTTTACCCGAATACCGCCGCGCGCTAATCACACGCGCCGCATCAAACCAAGCCTACCGTTTGCCTCTTTCGTTTTCGTATGCCGTTGCGAATCGCATACGTTGCCGTAATCCGCTTCCGTCCGGTATAAAACCTGCCGGCCGCATAATGCCGGGGCGGATGATTTTATAAAAAAAAGAGTCAATCCCAAAACGAACAGGCTTTTAGGATTAACTCTCTTATTCAGCTTTTCTGCTTTAATAGAAAAACCGTTTATGCGCCGGGTAAAGCGTTCATCTTCTGTTTTAACGCCAGCAGCATAGTGTCCGCAGAAGAATCGGATTTTTCCAGTTCCTTAAATTTCTTATCAAGATCCCCATCCGCGGACAAATCCGCCAGTTCGGCATGGGCATCGGCTTGGGCTTCCAATTGATCGACTTTTGCAGCCATGCGATCAAAAGCTTCGAAAGCGCTGGTATTCCCCGATACATTGGAGATCGTGCTCTGGATTTTCTCCTGAGCCTCGGCACGCTTCGCACGGGCGATAAGCAGGTTCTTCTTGCGCTGCGCCTCATCGATCTTGTTCTGTAGTTCGCGGAGCGTAGTCTTTAGCTTCTCCACCGCGGCTTTCTGAGCCTCCCATTGTTTCTTGTATTCGGCGTAGGCGTTGTCGTACTCCTGCTTGCGGAGCAAGGCTTCTTTTGCAAGGTCGTCTTTACCGGCATTAACGGCAAGCATCGCCTTACGCTCCCATTCCTGAGCCTGATCAAATTGGCTTTCCGTATCCCGCCCAAGCTTTTTCTCATCGGCAATGGCAAACGCAACCGCTTTCTTGGACTCAATGAGTTGATTATTCATATCAATGATGAGCTGATTCAGCATCTTCTCCGGATTTTCGGCTTTGCCGATAAGATCATTCACATTTGAACTAATTACGGTTTTAAGCCTTGAAAAAATTCCCATATATCTCTCCTTACTTTCTATTACTTTCTATAAGCAGAAAGAATTTTATAGTGCTGCGACAGAGCAAGGCTGAACGCATCAAGGCTCGCTCTGAATTCCTGTAGATCCATCGTATCATATTCCAAGGTATCAAGCAAAACAACTTTTTCCTGCTCCAAAGCATAAGCGCCGTGAACAAGATCGGTTGCATTGAGTTTCAGTAATAGCGCATAAAACTCCTCTTTGTTCTCCTTCGGCACATCCATTACGGTCGTTCTTATAACGACAAGAGGATCCGCCCGCATGACGGCGACCTCTTCCAGATAGTTCTCCTCATCTTCAATAAGCCACAAGTTCTTATCAATTTCACGGTATGTTACCATGAGATTGATGAGGTACCGCTCAATCTTTTCATCGGACATGGTGTCTTCTCCTTTATTCCTGTATTAATTAACGTTATTAATAAAAATAACTAATAACTTACAAATGCCCCTTGGTCCGGTAATTCCGTTCCAATTCTTCCATTACCGCGTTTACTTCATGCTCAAAATCGGTTAGTGCATCCATGTCGGTATTCTTGACTTCGCTCTTGAGACGAGAAAGACGCTCCCGTTCCGGTAGCGCGGTTACCTGCACAAGGGGAGCGCCGAGTTTGATGCATACGGCGGCTTTTTCATAAAAGTACATGATAAGTTCCAAAAGCCGCACCTGTTTAGCCGGCACGCAATACATATCAATGGCATCAAAAGAATTTTGCTGCAAGAAACCGTTTTTAATGATTTCCGAAGTAATAAGAATGAGCCGCTGATCATCGGGCAGCGCATCCGGACCAATGAGCCGGACGATTTCCGAAAGGCGCTGCTCTTTTTTGAGAAGGTCCAGCGCCTTCTGCCTGACTACGGCCCATGCGGGGTTTACCTGTTCCCACCAGAGTTTGACTTCATCAGCGTATTCGGAGTAACTATCAGTCCAGCTTATGGCCGGGTAATGGCGGGCGTTAGCCAAGTCGCGGTCAAGCGCCCAGAAACAGCGGATGAAACGCTTGGTGTGCTGGGTAACCGGCTCGGAGAAATCACCGCCGGGCGGGGACACGGCCCCGATAATGGAAACGGAACCCTCCCCGCCGTTGAGGGTTTCAACACGCCCCGCCCTTTCGTAGAATTCGGCAAGGCGGGTGGGAAGGTATGCCGGAAAGCCTTCTTCCGCGGGCATCTCTTCCATGCGCCCTGAAAGCTCTCGGAGCGCTTCGGCCCAGCGGGAGGTAGAATCCGCCATGATCGCTACGTGGTAGCCCATGTCGCGGTAGAATTCCGCTATCGTAACGCCCGTGTAGATCGAGACCTCGCGAGCGGCAACCGGCATGTTGGAAGTATTCGCGATTAATACCGTGCGCTCCATGAGGGAACGTCCGGTTCTGGGATCGATAAGGTGGGGAAATTCGGTAAGCACATCGGTCATTTCATTACCGCGTTCGCCGCAGCCAATGTAAATGATGACATCGGCATCGCACCATTTGGCGATGGCGTGCTGGGTCATGGTCTTGCCGGTACCAAAACCGCCCGGAATTGCCGCGGTCCCGCCCTTCGATAGGGGGAAAAACACGTCGATAACCCGCTCGCCCGTGATAAGCGGCTTGTCCGCGGCAAGCCGTTTCGCGGCCGGGCGCGGCAGACGGAGCGGCCACCAGTGGGAAAGGGAAAACTGCTCATCTTTATCGCTTAACGCTACGATATCGTTGATCGTATACGAACCCGCGCCTTTTAATTCCACCAAGGAGCCGCCCTTACAAACAGGCGGAACCATGATCTTGCAGGTGATGCTTTGGGTTTCTTTTACCGTACCGAGCAAAAGCCCCGGTTTTACCGTAACCGTCTCTTTTCTTGCAAGTTTTTCGGCAATGTCCGGATTGGGAACAAAGTCCCAGCGTTTATCAGGATCGAGACGCTCGCCCCGCACGCCGGGTTCCATAAACGCGCCCGATTGCCGGTACAGCAGCTCCAAAGGACGCTGTATGCCGTCATAAATGGTGCCGATAAGCCCGGGTCCAAGACGCGCCGAAAGCGGACGCCCCGTTGATTCGGCTTCGGCGCCCACTTGCAATCCCGTACCGTCTTCGTACACTTGAATAACGGCTTCGTCTTTTTCAAGGCGCACAATTTCGCCGATTATCTTTTTAGGACCAACGTCAACTACGTCAAAGAGTCCTGCAACACCGAGGCCGGTTGCGTGTATTATGGGTCCCGCTATGCGTCTCACTCGTCCGGCGTTCATGCGATACCCCTCAAGAACGCGTCGCCAAAGAGGATTGCCGTCAATTCGGCTCTTTTGTCTTCAAGCAGAAAGGCTTCCGCGTCATCTATGGATGCGGTAACTTTTACTTTTCCGGTATTTATAACAATGGCGGGAAACATTCCGGCGTTTAGAAACATAATGCCGGGTTTTTTAATGGTCCAAAAAACGTTTTTTTTCTTTGATTCTTTGTGAAAGGCATTTTCCAGAATTATTTCGGCTTCCTTTTCGGTGATTGAACGCAGCATTACCTCCGGTTCGTCTTCTTCGGTAATAGGCGCGCCTTCCGCCTCAAGTTCATCAAGCCGTTTGGTAAGCTCATGCTCCAGAAGCGCAAACAATTTTTTCTTATCCAATGAAGAAAGATAGTCGTTTATCGCTTTCTTCAAAGTTTCTTCAATCTTAATCGAACGGATACGGCGCTTATCCTGTACAAGTCTCCTCATAATATCGCCGCTGTCTTTTTGGATCTTTTCGGCGTATTTCTGTTGCAACTCGTCAAGGATAGTCTTTATTTTCTCTTCCCGCGCCAGCGCATTATCTTTAATGGCGTCATCTGCATTTTTGATGATGCGGAATGCCTTTTTCCGTGCATCTTCAAGAATTTCCCGATCCAACACTTCGGTTGACTGCAACTCTTCCATGAATATTCCTTCTATCACGTTAGATTATACTAACAAAAATGTCAAGTATTTCAACAATACATTATCACAATATTTTAGGTCATTTTTAGGTCTGACCTCCATTACAGGGTCAGACCTCGCATTATTTAGAGCAGAACTATACTTTTATAAAAAGATGTGCTGCCGGCATAGATGACCGGCTGCCAGCTGCACGGTATGCCGCCTGCCGGTACATTAGCGCCGGAATGTTCGCGCCGCTTCAACCATGTTTTTTAATGCGGGTTTGACTTCTTCCCATTTTCTTGTTTTGAGTCCACAATCGGGGTTTACCCATATCTTATCCTTCGCAAGAACTTCGAGCCGGCTCTTGATTTGTTCAATAAACTCTTTCTTATCGGGGATGCGCGGCGAATGAATGTCGTACACGCCCGGCCCAATCTCGTTCGCATACCCGCGCTCTTGAAAGACCGCAAGCAGACGATTCCCGCTCCGCGCCGTTTCTATGGTAATAACGTCCGCATCCATCTTCTCAATAGTGTGTATACTGTCGGAAAAATCACTGTAGCACATATGCGTGTGAATCTGCGTGTCTTTCTTCGCGCCCGATACCGCAAGGCGGAACGCATCCACAGCCCAGTTCTCATACGCTGCGACATTCTCCTTGCGTAAGGGATAGCCCTCCTTAAACGCCGCCTCATCAACCTGCACAATACGGATACCCACCGCCTGCAAATCAACCACCTCATCATAAAGGCTCACGGCAATTTGCCGCGCAACGGCGGAACGCGGAATATCATCGCGCACAAATGACCAGTTGAGGATAGTAACCGGACCGGTAAGCATCCCCTTCATTATCTTTGCCGTTTTTGATTGGGCATAGGCGATCCATTTTACCGTCATGGGGTAAGGACGTGAGACATCGCCATAAATAATAGGAGGTTTCACGCAGCGGCTGCCGTAACTCTGCACCCACGCATTGTTTGTAAAGTGAAAACCCTTGAGCATCTCGCCGAAGTATTCAACCATGTCGTTGCGTTCGGGTTCTCCATGCACCAGCACGTCAAGCCCTACCTCTTCCTGAAACGCGATGCACTCATCAATGACGCGTTTTATTCCCGCCTCGTACGCTTCCTCCGTGATTCTCTTTGCCTTTACATCACGGCGCAGCGCACGCAGTTGTGAAGTTTGAGGGAAACTGCCTATTGTCGTCGTGGGGAGTTCGGGAAGCGCAAACGCCTTTTTCTGTACCGCGTTGCGTTCGGCGAAAGTCCCTTCACGGGAGACGCCCGCGCCAAAAGAGGCGGTGCGCTTGGCAGTATCCGGGTCCGTTATCAGCGGAGAGGATTTGCGCGCCGCAATAAGCGCCTTGTTCGCACGCAGCCATTCGCTAATCTCGGGCGTCTTGGGGCCGGCGAATGCCTTTGCTATGAAGACAAGCTCGCGCACCTTTTCTTGTGCAAAGGCAAGCCATTGCACAAGGGGGCTGCCGCCTTCTTTTTCAAGAGAATACGGCGCGTGCAGGAGCGAACAACTCGTTGATATGACAATATCTTCCGCCGGAACAAAGCGGCCGATGTCCTCAAGGAGGGCAAGGCTCTTTTCAGCGTCATTCACCCAGATATTTCTGCCGTCAACAAGACCTGCGATGAGCCTTTTGCCCGCAACCGCACGCAGACCTTCAATATTTCGTGCGCCATGCACAAAGTCAAGCCCGATTCCCCACACGGGGAGGCCGCCCAGTACGGCGGTCGCTTCGTTTGAGTGTTCAAAATACGTGGTAACAAGGATGCGAAGCTTGCCGCTTACCGCGGTTAACGCCGCGTACGCCTTCTTGAGCAGATCAAGCTGCTTGGGGCTCGGATCACGCACAAAAATAGGCTCGTCAAACTGGATAAGCGCGCCTTGCGCATGGGCTGCAATATCACGCAGAACCTGTATATACGCGCCAAGCGCCTCATCAAAGTAATCGTAGGGATCGCCGGCCGTTTTTGAAAGCCCCAGAAAGGTAAGAGGGCCTATGATGTTGATTTTTCCCTCAATGCCCAGTTCGCGCGCTTCTTTGTACTCCGACAGGATCTTTGAAGAATCCGCCTTAAATACAAGACCGTCGTCGAGCTCAGGCACAATATAGTGGTAATTCGTGTTAAACCATTTCGTCATGCTCATTGCCAAAGATGCGGCATTCCCACGCGCCATAGCAAAGTAGCGCTCATCCGCGTCCTTTATGGAACGGAAGCGCTGCGGTATTGCGCCGAGCATGACGCACGTATCGAGCATTGCGTCATAGTAACTAAAATCATTCACACTGATAAAATCAATGCCTGCTTCTTTCTGAAAAAGCCAATGCGTTTTTCGCAACGCAAAAGCCGTCTTTTTAAGTTCATCGAGAGGGATTTCCCCCGCCCAATAGGACTCAAGCGCTTTTTTCAGTTCTCTGTTCCCACCGATTCGAGGATACCCGGTGATGAGAGTCTTCTGTGCCATTATAACTCCTTGTACGCTTCTCGTGTATTCACGAAGCTTCC
>JAITAN010000216.1 GCA_031284105.1 Treponema sp.
TATAATTCTCGCCCCAATTACCCAGCGAATGCCGTATACCCAAGAAATCAGTTATAAATCCGTTTTCTCCCTGTACGCTATTTTTATTTGCGTATTTTTCTAATAACGGTATATCTTCCAGTTTATATCCTGAATAGTAGTTATAACTAGAACCTATCGTAGAACATATTGTTTTAAATTCTGCGCTATTCCATAACTCATCATGAAATTGTTTAAACGTTATCTTTGAGCGTAAACGCCCTTTAATAACCTCCTCGGATTCCGGCAGTCTGTTCAATATAAACCGGTAGCCGTCAATAATCTCCTGTTCGGTAACAGGCGCATTTGTCCTATTATTTGACTTATTTGTCATTGGTTTCTCCTTAATTCTACTATGGAGATACTTTTTCATATCTCACTGCTTTTATTATGATGGAATTACGGGAGGATGTCAATAGAGTCGTGCCTCTTGTGATCTCAGTTATAACCAATGAAAACTGTTTCTGCCTATTGCCCTTTTTGTAAAATTTCTGTATTCTTATAAATGGTAATGCTATGGAAAAAATAAAAGCTAGACCCAAGAATGAGAAAAAACTCAAAGAACCGTGTGATTATAGGGTTATCCTTCTCAACGATAATTATACCACGAGAGACTTTGTGGTGGAAGTTCTTAGAATAGTTTTTCATAAAGATGAGCTTGAAGCCAACCGCCTTATGATGGACGTACACCGCAAAGGAAAAGGCGTCGTGGGGCAGTACCCATTTGACATCGCACGAACTAAGGTGGATCAGGTTCATAATCTTGCGCGGCAAGCCGAATTCCCGCTTAGATGCATTATTGAAGAGGTGTAGTAATGAAGATTTCAGGACATGCTCAAGCGATAATAAACGCCGCTTACAACGAGGCTCGGGTACGGAACCACGAGTACCTCACGCCGGAACATATTCTCTATGCAGCCCTTGCCTTTGAGGAAGTGCAGACTGTTTTTGCCGCGTGTGGCGTGGATGCCATTCAACTTCGAAGCGGTATGGAAAATTATCTTGATCAAAAGATACCTGTCTTGACAGGAAGCGAACCAACACAAACGGTCGGTTTCCAGAGCGTCATAGAACGAGCGGTTATACAAAGTCAAAGTTCCCAGAAGCAGATCGTTGATGTTGCCGACATACTCGTTTCTCTATACGATGAGGAAAGGAACTATTGCGCCTATTATCTGCGTAAGTCCGGCATAAAACGTTTCGATCTTTTAACAATATTATCCCACGGTACTGACGGCGAATCTGTTTTTTTATCTTCCGAAGACGAAGTGTCCGTAGAAGGCGGCAGGGGTAAAGCGAGAAAAACGGCATTGGAAAAATATGCCACAGATCTTACGGAGCTAGCGCGAGAAAACAAGTTGGAACCCGTCATTGGACGGGAAGCCGAACTCGACCGTACCGTGCAGGTACTGTGCCGCCGCTTAAAAAATAACCCCATACATGTAGGCGATTCGGGCGTAGGCAAGACGGCAATCACCGAAGGGCTTGCACGGCGTATCGTTAATGGCGATGTGCCGTTCTTACTTCAAGATTTCTCCATTTTCTCGCTTGATATGGGCGCTCTTGTTGCGGGTACCAAATACCGCGGTGATTTTGAGGAGCGTATCAAACGTGTTGTTGAAGAAATACTGAAAAGAGAAAAGGCAATTCTGTTCATTGATGAGATTCACACTCTCGTGGGCGCAGGCTCTGCATCTGGAAACGCGCTTGACGCTTCGAATCTTCTGAAACCGGCGCTTGCTTCGGGAAAACTCCGCTGCATAGGTTCTAC
Source organism: Treponema sp. (assembly GCA_031284105.1). Lineage (GTDB taxonomy): Bacteria > Spirochaetota > Spirochaetia > Treponematales > Breznakiellaceae > JAIRKH01. Next base: position 1,790 of record JAITAN010000216.1, read on the forward strand.
CACCCACGAGGAATACAATAAATTTTTCGATAAAGACCGTGCCTTATCCCGCCGTTTCCAGAAGATCGACATACATGAGCCGAGTGAGGAAGATGCCATCGCCATTCTACAGGGACTCAAACCCAAATACGAGGAATTCCACTGTGTAACCTACACGGACGAAGCCGTTGCCGCAGCCGTAACCCTATCCGCCCAATATATTACGGATCGTCGTCTGCCCGACAAAGCCATTGACGTAATGGACGAAGCAGGCGCATTTGTGAGGATGCGGGAATGGAAAATTGGGAATCAGGAAGCAAAAAACGAAGTGGTCGAGCTGAAGCGCGTTCCCGATACCCTACAGATTCCAGCTCACCCTATCACCGTAGATGTCCCCTTTATCGAAACCCTTATCTCCAAAATCGCCCGTATACCGGAACGCTCGGTTGGGGAGAGCGAGAAGGATAAATTGCGGCTTCTGGAAAGCAGGTTGCGTGAACGCATCTTTGGGCAGGACGAAGCCGTTACCACAGTAGTCAAAGCTGTGAAGCGATCGCGGGTAGGCTTCCGCGCGCTTGGAAAACCTGTGGCGAACTTCCTCTTTGTAGGACCCACCGGCGTTGGCAAAACCGAACTTGCTCGAAGCCTTGCCGATATTCTCGGCGTTTCCATGCACCGGTTCGACATGAGTGAGTATCAGGAAAAGCACACCGTTTCCCGCCTCATCGGTTCCCCTCCGGGCTATGTCGGTTATGAGGAAGGGGGATTGCTCACGGATACGGTCCGCAAGCAGCCGCACGCGGTCGTCCTGTTGGATGAAATCGAGAAAGCCCACCCCGATATTTTCAATATTTTATTGCAGATCATGGATTACGCGACGTTGACGGACAACAACGGTAGAAAAGCGGATTTCCGCAACGTAACGCTTATTATGACCAGTAATGCGGGTGCGCGCGACATAGGCAAGAACCTCATCGGCTTTGGGGAGCGCACCATGGACGATGCCGCAGTGAATGATGCGATTGAAAAGACGTTTACCCCTGAATTCCGTAACCGGCTTGATGCGGTGGTACGCTTCGGACACCTCTCAAAGGACATCATGGCATCCATTGCTCAAAAAGAGCTTGCTATTTTCACGGCTCAACTTGTGGAAAAGCATGTTACCCTTGACGTTACCAAAGCCTGCATCCATAAACTTGCGGAAGACGGTTACAGTAAGGAATTCGGGGCGCGTAACATGGGACGGGTCATTGAAGATAAGATAAAATCATTCTTTGTAGACGAAGTGCTTTTCGGCAGATTAAGTAGCGGCGGCGGCGCAAAAGCGGACTACAAGCGCGGCAAGTACCGAATTACGATTAATGTGGCTTCAGATAAGGCGGTTGCCGGTGTATGAAAGGTATGCGCTATTATCCGCCCAAAATATATTCGGATATACCCTACCTTTCGGAGAACGAGCGGTTTGTCTTTCCGCCGGCTGAAAAGAGTGGCGGCGCCATTGTTGCAATAGGCGGAAATCTCTCGCCTGGTATGTTGCTTTCCGCGTATGAGCAGGGCATTTTCCCATGGTATAGCGAAGGAGAACCCATACTGTGGCAGTCTCCGGATCCACGTTTCGTTATATTCCCGGAAAAGCTCCATATTTCAACATCTATGCGGAAGGTTTTTAAGAAGAAACAATTTGAGGTGCATTTTGACAGGGATTTTGCAGGCGTTATCAAGAACTGCGCCTACATACCCCGCCCATGGCAAGCTGGTACGTGGCTCACAGACGAGATGATAGATGCGTATATAACTCTGCATAAACTGGGCTTTGCCCATTCCGCGGAAAGCTATATTGCCGGTGAATTAGTAGGCGGCTGTTACGGAGTTAAACTTGGACGCGTGTTTTCCGGTGAATCCATGTTCACCAAAGTCTCCAACGCTTCAAAGGCGGCGTTCCTCACCCTTGCGCGCTTCCTTTTCGATCAAGGCGTATTATTTATTGACAGTCAGGTATACACTCCCTACATAGAAAGCCTCGGCGGGCAGAATATGAAACGTAGTGATTACCTTATCCTCCTCCGTACAACGCTTTCCTTAAGCAAATCGTATCGTGATGAGAATCGCTGCGCATGGGCTTACTAAAAAGCCAACTTGTTAA